>CAZWNI010000161.1:0-3598 GCA_964635385.1 uncultured Oscillospiraceae bacterium | reverse complement strand
CGGACGGCTGGAAGAGATGCCCGGGGAAGAAGGCTATCCCGCCTACCTCTCCACCCGGCTGGCGGAGTATTACGAACGGGCAGGCAGCGTGGTCTGCCTGGGGCGGGAAGGGCGTCAAGGCGCCATCACCGCCATTGGGGCGGTTTCCCCGCCCGGCGGCGATACCAGCGAGCCGGTGAGCCAGGCGACGCTGCGGATCGTCAAGGTGTTCTGGGGTCTCAGCGCCGACTTGGCCTACCAACGGCACTTTCCCTCCATCGACTGGCTGAAAAGCTATTCTCTCTATGAAGACCGTCTGGGGGATTATTTTGACACCCAGGTGTCCTCCCGTTGGCAAAGCCAGGTAGCTCAGACAAGAGCTTTGCTGCAAAGGGAAGCGGAACTCAATGAAATTGTCCAACTGGTGGGTTTTGACGCTTTGGGCAGGCGGGAACAGTTGATTTTGGAAACCGCCCGGATGATTCGGGAGGACTTTTTGCAGCAGGACGCCTTCCGGGAGGTAGACCGGTACACCTCTCCCCAAAAACAAGCCCAAATGCTGCAAATCATTCTGACCTGGCATCAGCAGGGCCTAAGCTTTCTGCAAAACCAAGACCTGTGGAAACAGCTTCACCGGGAGGAACTGCTCACCGCCATTGCCGGCATGAAATACCGGCCGGAGGACCAATGGGAAGAAGATTTTAATGCGTTGCTGCACCAACTGGAGAGCCTGTCCCAGGATGAGGAGGAAGGACTGTGAAGCGAGACTATAAAATCATCCGGGAGCTCGTTGGCCCCTTAATGCTGGTGGATCAGGTGGAAGGGGTCACCTACGATGAGCTGGTGGAGGTGCGGGCTGCCGATGGCTCCCTGCGGCTGGGCCGAGTGCTGGAAGCTCGGGGAGACGCCGCCCTGGTGCAGCTCTTTGCCGGCACCCAGGGTTTGGAGCTTACCGGCACCAAAGCCCGGTTTTTGGGTCATGGCTTGGAACTGGCCGTTTCCCCGGAGATTCTGGGCCGGGTGTTTGACGGCTTGGGCCGCCCTGTGGACGGAGGCGGCGCTTTGATTTCGGATACCCGCCTGAACATCAACGGCGCCCCCATCAACCCCGCCGCCCGGGACTACCCGGCGGAGTTTATCCAAACCGGCGTCTCCGCCATCGACGGGCTGAACACCCTGGTCCGGGGACAGAAGCTCCCTATCTTTTCCGGCTCTGGCCTGCCCCATGCCCAACTGGCGGCTCAGATTGCCCGGCAGGCCAAGGTGCGGGGAGAAAACGAAGCCTTTGCGGTGGTGTTTGCCGCCATCGGCATCACCTTTGAGGAAGCGGAGTTTTTTCGGGAGGATTTCCGCAGTACCGGTTCTCTGGAGCGTTCGGTGCTGTTTTTGAATTTGGCGGACGACCCGGCGGTGGAGCGGATTGCCACTCCCCGAATGGCCATTACCTGTGCCGAATATCTGGCCTACACTTTGGAAATGCAGGTGCTGGTGATCCTCACCGATATGACCAACTACGCCGAAGCGTTGCGGGAGGTGTCCGCCGCCCGGAAAGAGGTGCCGGGACGGCGGGGTTACCCCGGCTATCTCTACACCGACCTGGCTTCGCTTTATGAACGGGCGGGTCGGATTCGGGGAGTGAAGGGCTCCATCACCCAAATCCCCATTCTCACCATGCCGGAGGACGACAAAACCCACCCGATCCCCGACCTGACCGGGTACATTACCGAAGGGCAGATCATTCTCTCCCGGGACCTGTTCCGCAAGGGGATTCAGCCCCCCATCGACGTGCTGCCCTCCCTGTCCCGGCTGAAGAACAAGGGGATCGGCAAGGGGAAGACGCGGGAAGATCACGCCGACACCATGAACCAGCTCTTTTCCGCCTATGCCAGAGGCAAGCAGGCCATGGAACTGGCGGTGGTGCTGGGGGAATCGGCGGTGTCTCCCACCGACCGGCTGTACGCTGCTTTTGCAGATGCTTTTGAGCAGCAGTATGTCTCCCAGGGATACCACACCGACCGGAGCATGGAAGAGACCCTTTCCATCGGCTGGAAGCTGTTGGCCATGCTGCCGAAATCGGAGCTGAAGCGGATTCATGCGGAATATTTGGAACAATACCTCCCCAAGGAAGGTGATGCCTTATCGCCACCGTAAACCCTACCCGAATGGAGCTGGACAAAACCAAAAAGCGCCTGGTCACCGCCAGGCGGGGTCATAAGCTGCTGAAAGATAAGCAGGACGAAATGGCCCGGCAGTACATGGAGTACCACCGCCGTTGGATTCAGCTCCGCCGGGAGATCGAAAGCGCCCTGGGGCAGGCTTCCTGCTCCATGCTGCTGGCTCAGGCGGAGATGGGACAGGCGGCGCTCACCGAAGCCCTGCTGCTCACCGCAGCGGGACAGGAGCCGGACTGCTCCACCACCCCTTTGATGAACCTTCAGGTGCCTACCATCTCCTATCCCGCTCCCCAGGCCGGCATCGGCTACGGCTTTGCCTTTACTTCTCTGGAGTTGGACGGGGCGGTGCAGGAATTGCAGCGACTTCTGCCCAGGCTCTACGAGTTGGCTCAGGTGAATAAAACCTGTGAAATGCTTTCTGATGAAATGGAGCGCACCCGGCGGCGGGTCAACGCTCTGGAATATGTGCTGATCCCCCAGATGGAACAGACTATCCGCGCCATTTCCATGAAACTGGAGGACAACGAACGCTCCAATTTGACCCGCTTGCGGAAGGTAAAGGAAATGCTGGCCCAGCAGCGGGAATAACCCAAAAAGAACCAGCCACCGGAATGAATGAACTCTTCCGATGGCTGGATTTTTTGTTTTATGGATTCTGTCTCAGGTGAATGCCGTAGTCGGGATGGGCCCGGAGAAATTCCATGGCTCGGGCGATGAATTTGGAGTGGTCGAAGGCGAGACCCTGATTGTCCAGTTCCACCACCGTCTCACGCTGCATCCGTCCATGCTGTTCCCGAATCAGCTTTACCCGTGCAGTGAGGGTTTCCGGCCCGGTGAGACGGATCAGGTGTTCCGATTCGGTGACCGTGGTTTCCCCTTCCGACTTGGAAGATTGGATCAGATCCAAATATTCCAGGTCAAACAGCGCCGTGTCGTCGGCGTCGTCCCCCGCTACGGCGGGAAGGGTTTCTCCCTCTACCACTGCCAGATAAGCGCAGCTCATCACCCAGGTTCTGGGGTCCCGGCCGGGGTCAGAGAAAAAGTAAAACTGGGTAGGGAGCAGGCCGGACAGGCCGGTTTCCTCCTCCAATTCTCGGAGTACGGCGGATTCGGTGTTTTCATCGGGGTTGACAAATCCCCCCGGCAGCGCCCACATTCCCAGGCAGGGATGGCCGCCCCGCCGCACCATCAAGAGTTTTGGCAGGCCGGTTTCGGGCTTGAGCAGCAGAAAAATATCCACGGTGACAGAGGGGCGGGGATAATCCCCAGGACGGTAAGCCGCTAAAAATTCCCCTTCGGTCAATCCGTTTTTGTCACGCAATTCCATGGGAATTCTCCTTTGACGGTTGGGTTTTTTCTTGATCGGTTTCACCAATGATGTTGACAAAACACACCTTCTGATCCTCCAGAACCCGGATCTCCCCGTGGCAGGAAGGCAGGCTGTT
>CAZWNI010000160.1:0-3601 GCA_964635385.1 uncultured Oscillospiraceae bacterium | reverse complement strand
TGGAAAACTTCTTCTTACACCGTCTGGCTCAGCCACAGCCGGCCGTCCTGGTCAAAGAAGTATCCCACAATCCAGTATTGATGGTCTTCCTCCAAGGTATCCTGGTAGAAGGTGTAGCTTTCCTCCAACCCCAGGACGGTGACCAGTTTCCCGTCCCGGTACAACAGCCAGCCTTCCGGCCGCACCAAACCGCCGTCGTTTGCCGACAGGTTGGGGGTCACTGTCACGCCGTCTTCCTCTGCGCTCATGGTGACCAGCGTGCCGGAGCCCACCAAAGGCGCCGGGGTCTGCACCGTCAGTTCCGTTTCCTGGCCTACGGCGGTAATCCCTTCCAGGGTACGCACTGCGATGACGGTGTAGGTGTAGCTGGCCTCCGCCGACACCTCCAGATCTTCATAGGCGGTGTCTTCGGTTTGCGCCACCAATTCCCCGTCCCGGTACACCCAGTATGCGGTGGCGAGTTCATCGCCGCTCCAGCTCAGGCTTACCCGGTCATACCAGGTCTGGGCCGAAAGGTCCCACACCGGCTGGGGGGGCAGCACCTCCAGCACTCCAACCACCGGCTGGGAGATGGAGCTGTAAACCCCTTCTTCCTCCGATACGGCCCGGACGGTGTAGGTGTAGCTTTGGGTCAGGACCACTTCGGTATCCACCCAAAGGGTTTGCTGGGTTTCTCCCAACAGCACCCCGTCACGGTACACCTGATAGACTGCCGCCTGCTCCACTTCCTGCCAGGTCAGTTCCAACTGGGACTCCTGGTTCTGGACCGTGACCACCGGAGCGGCAAGGGTCTCGGCTTGTTCGCCGGCAAGAACGACTTCCACCGAAGTGCCGGCGCCGTCCGCCTCACCCTGGTCGGTGAAGTAATAGGGGATCACCTCCACCTGATAGGTGGAGCCGGCGGTCAGGCCGGTGATCAGCAGGGCGGTTTCAGTGGTGGTCTGCACCTCTTCCCCGTTGAGCAGCACCCGGTACCCCAGGGCGTAGGACAGTTCCTCCCAGGACAGGGCGATGTGGTCCTCTCCCACCTCAACGGTGAGGTCAGGGGTTTGTTCTAAGATGCTCTCCGGCAAAAAGGCGGTGTAAATCGGGTCGCTGAGGGGGCTTAGCAGCACACTGCCGTCGGCGGCGGTGTAGTGGGCCAGCACCTGATAGGAGTCGATGTCCTCCATGGTAAAGTAGATGGTGTAGCTCAGGGCGGTGGGGCAGTCAAAATGCTCCCCGTTGCGCCAGATCTGATACCCGGCGGCGGTGAGGGATTCCTCCCAGCTAAGCTGGGCGGTAAGCGCCCCGCTGGAACGGGTCACGGTCACCTGGGGAGCCGCCGGTTCCCCGTCTCCCAGCAGACCTCCCCCCTGAAGGTCGCAGGACAGGGTGGAGCCGTCGGCGCAGTTGAAGTAAGCCCGAACGGTGTAAACCCCGAACAGATCCTCATCGGTCAGGGTGTACTCCAAGGTGGAGCTGTCCAGAAGGGCAACGCTGGTTCCATCTCGGTACACTTCGTAGCCCTCCGCCCCGTTGACCCGATTCCAAACCAACTGGTAGGTATCGGACTGGTAGGACGCCGCCTGGGCCTGATAGGTTTTGAGCTGGGCGGTCAGGGTCACCAGGTTGGACTTCGTCACCGTGCCGTCCTGATAATAAACGTAGAGGTAATAGGTATAGTCCCCGGAGGACCAGCCCAGGGTGTTGTCCAGATAGCTGGTGCTTTCCCCGTCCAGACTGGCCAAAACTACGTCCTCGCTCTCAGGGGAAATGCGATGCACCTCAATGGACTGGGCCTGCTGCAAAGCGTTCCAGTTCAGGATTCCGGAGCCGTCCACCGCTACCCCGCTGATGGTCAGTTGATCTTTTTCACTTGCCAGCAATTCGCCCAGGGTGGAGTCCATGTAGACCAGGTTCAAGTCCACCCGGCCGCTGGAATTGTTGGCGCCGGTCACGCTGCCGCTGGAAGTGTACTGCCACATATCCGGCGCCGTCCCGGTCAGCCCCGGCAAGCTCTGCTTCTGGGTGAAATCCGGCGTGGTGGGCCAGTAGGCTTCCCAAATCAGGATTCCTGCTTCCAAAAGCGTTGTCAGGTCTACCGAGGTGGACAGCATACTGCGGTAGGAATAGAGCATGGGCTGGTACCCTGCTTCCCGCACCTTTTCACAGAAGGTCAGGATCATCTGGGTGACCGTGCTGACATCCAGGCTGTTGATGATACTGCTTTCCTCCACGTCATAGGCAATGGGCAGCACCAGATACTCCTGGTATTCCCCCACATAATCGTCTAAAATCTGCAGCAGGTAGTCCGCTTCCAGGGAGGCCGTCTCCACACTGGTGGCGTAGCTGTAAAAGTACAGCCCGAAGGGAATGCCGTTGGCCACCGCCCCCTCCACATTGGCCCGAAGCTGGCTGTCCACCTGGTCGGGGTAGTTTTGATGGCCGTACCCCGCCCGGATCATGGCGAAGTCCACCCCGGCTGCGGCAATGGCGCTCCAGTCGCAGGTGCCGTTGTGCCGGGACACGTCAATGCCCCAGTAGTATCCGCTGGTAATGGTGCAGGAAGCGGAGTTGCCCGAAGCATCGGTGGCGGTAATCACCGCTTCCCCCAGTTGATAGGTGGTTACCACCCCGTTCTGGGTGACCGAAGCCACTTCCGGATTGGAGCTGCTCCAGCTCACACTGCCGGTGGCGTCTTGAACCTCCAGCAGCTGGGACTCCCCGATCGACATGGCTTTATGGCTGGTTTCCATGGAAACGGCGGCTTTTGCCACCCACCGGACGCTGCCCCAACTGCTCAGCAGCGAAGCTGCCAGCAGCAGGGAGAGCAGCAACGCCCCTATGCGTAAATGTCCTTTGGCCTGTTTCATAGCTCCCTCATTTCAAATCTGGTTCTTTTTCGGTATCCTCGTCTGCGTATGAAAGTTTGCTCCATCTGGCTGCGGTGTTTGGCGGGATTACTCGTGGATCTTGTCGGCCAGTTCGGCATACTTGCTGTCCATGGACTGCTGCACCTTGGCGGCCTTTTTGTACAGCCCCACAATGGCGGTGCTCTTGGACACCGGCAGCAGGGTCCCCGCCCCGGCCACACAGCCGCCGGGACAAGCCATGCCTTCCAGCAGGTAGCCGTCCCGCTTGCCGGCCTTGGCCAGCATCAGCATCTTCCGGCATTCTTTCAGCCCCTGGGCGGCGTCCACCTTCACTTCCCGCTCCGGGTCCATTCGCTTGACGGCGTTGACCACTGCGCTGGCTACCCCGCCGCTGACCGGGAAGCCCCGGCCGTCTCCGGTTCCTTCGTTGAACCGCTGGGACACGTCATTTTCCTTCACCGTCTCCAGGTTGATGCCCTTGGCTTCCAGCATTCCCCGCAGCTCTTCAAAGGTCAGCACAAAGTCCACGTCGCTGCGCACGCTCCGGCGGGAGGCTTCCAGCTTTTTGGCGGAGCATGGCCCGATAAACACCACTCTGGCGTTGGGGTGTTCCTTTTTAATCAGCCGGGCGGTGAGCACCATGGGGGTGAGGGCCATGGAGATGGTGTCCTTGAACTCCGGGAAGAGCTGCTTTGCCATCACGGACCAGGAGGGGCAGCAGCTCGTCCCCATAAAGGGGATCTTGT
>CAZWNI010000159.1:0-3615 GCA_964635385.1 uncultured Oscillospiraceae bacterium | reverse complement strand
TACAGCGATTTTTGTTTTATTTCCAATGGAGAGACCAAGCGCAGCGCAGGTCTCCACCACAATTCTTCATTCTTCACTCTTCATTTTTCATTGACCAGCGTCCATCGGCCGCTGGTCTTACTTGTGGTACGCCTTCCCCGCCAGAATGCAGAAGCACCGGTAAAGCTGCTCCATGACCATCACCCTGGCCAACTGATGGGGGAAGGTCATGGGGGAGATGGACAGCTTCAACTGCCCCTGCCGTTTCACTTCCTCCCACAGCCCGTAGCTGCCGCCGATGAAAAAGGCAAAGCTGCCGCTGCCCCCCACTCCCTGGGTTTGGAGATAGGAAGCCAGCCGCTGGCTGCTCATCTCCCTGCCCTCGATGCACAGGGGAACCTTCACCGCTCCCGCCGGGCATTTCGCCAGCAGGGCCTTGCCTTCCTCCTCCAGTCCTTTTTGGATCTGGGCGGGGGAAGGGTCGCCGGGCAGCCGGTACTCCGGCACTTCAATCAGGGTAAACTTGCAAAAGCCGGAAAGCCGCTTTTGGTACTCCGCCACCGCCTCCCGCCAATACTTCTCTTTGCAGCTTCCCACGCAGATCAGCCACACCCGGTACATACCGTTTCCTCCGCAGACACAACCCGGCCGTTGTTCATTCGGGGGGCCACCCACAGGGTGAAGTCCTCCCCCGGCGCCGCCCCCGCCCCCAGCAGGGCGGACAGGGCGTTTTGGCAGGCCAGTTCCGGGCGGTTGTTTTCCTGGCTGAGATGCCCCAGCACAAACCGCTTTACCCCGGCCCTGGCCAGCTCCACCAGCTCCTTGGCGCAGTCGGAGTTGGACAAATGCCCCCGGTTTCCCTGAATCCGCCGGCGGAGAAAGCCGGGGTAGGGGCTGTGGGCCATCAGTTCTTCGTCGTAGTTGCTTTCCAGCAGCACCGTGTCGCTGCTGCACAGGGCGTTATGTATCTCCGGGGTGACCTGCCCCAGATCGGTGCAGACCATCACGGTCTGATCCTCCTGCTCCACCCGGTAGCAGCAGCTTTGGGCGCTGTCGTGGGGGGTGGAGATGGCGGTGAAGGACTGGCCGCCCAGGCTCACCGTCTCCCCCGGCTGAATGACCCGCAGATCCAACGAGTAGTCCAAAATCCCCTTCTGCACCAAAGCGTCCAGGGTGCCGGGGGTGCCGTACACCGGCAGGCGGTGGCGCAGGGCAATCTTTTGCAGGCCGCTGACGTGGTCGGAATGCTCATGGGTCACCAGCACCGCCTGGGGAGCGGAAAGGGAAATCCCTGCCAGGGTCAACTGGGCGGCATAGTTGCGGATACCGATGCCGCCGTCGATGAGCAGCCCGGACCGAGGGGTTCCCACAAAGTGGCAGTTGCCCTTGGAGGAGCTGCAAAGGGAGTAAAGCAGGGACATCATCTTGGAACTTCCTTTCCGGGTTGGAATCTTAGAAAAACGCCCCGGTCAACGGGGCGGGGACAGGTGAAATAATGAAAAATGAAAAATGAAGAATGAATAGTGAATAATTATAGTTGATATTTTCCTTTGGAAAATATCTTCCATATGGAAAAGACAAATGAGACGCTCCTGCGAAACAATTTTGCAGGAGGAACAGTCAACCAGCAAAGCCTTCTTTGTGGCGATGCCAACGCAGTTGCATCGATGCCAACGCAGTTGCATCTATGCCGGCACAGGCATCTGGTGTCAGCGTAATCGACAAATGAAGAGTCCAATGAAGATTCGCGCGAAGAGCGAATCGTCCTGAATTATTCATTCTTCACTATTCACTCTTCACTGACCGCCAACGGCGGTCCCTCAGTTCGCCTGTCTTAACGCCGCCGGATCGGGCATGACGATCTTTTTCATGTCGCCCCCCAAGCCCCGGATCTTCTCCACGATTTCTTCGTAGCCCCGCTCGACGTGGTAGATGTCTTCGATTTCGGTGATCCCGTCGCAGGTCAAAGCGGCAATCACCATGGCGGCTCCGGCCCGCAGGTCGGTGGCACGCACCGGGGCGGCGGTGAAGCAGTCGATGCCCTCGATGATGGCAACCCGGCCTTCCACCGCAATGTCCGCACCCATTCGGCGCAGCTCGTCCACATATTTGAACCGGTTCTCCCACACCCCTTCGGTCACCAGGCTGGTGCCCTGTGCCAGACATAGCAGGGCCACGATCTGGGGCTGCATATCGGTGGGGAAGCCGGGGTGGGGACGGGTCTTGATGTTGGTCTTTTGCAGGGGGCCGGTATACCGCACCCGCACGGCGTCGTCAAACTCAGTGACCTCCACCCCGATTTTTTGCAGCTTGGCGGTGATGCTTTCCAGGTGCTTGGGAATCACGTTCTGCACCAGCACATCGCCTTTGGTGGCCGCTGCCGCCACCATATAGGTCCCCGCCTCGATCTGGTCGGGGATAATGGAGTATTCCGCACCGAACAGGTGGTCTACTCCCCGGATTTTAATCACATCGGTCCCCGCCCCCATGATGTTGGCGCCCATGGAGTTGAGGAAATTGGCCAAGTCCACAATGTGGGGTTCCTTGGCGGCGTTTTCAATGATGGTCATGCCCTTGGCTTTCACCGCCGCCAGCATGACGTTGATGGTGGCGCCTACCGTCACCACATCGAAGTACACCCGGGCGCCGGTGAGCTGGTCTGCCCGAACGTCGATCATGCCGTATTCCAGGCTGTAATCCGCCCCCAGGCTCTGGAAGCCTTTCAGGTGCTGGTCGATGGGCCGCACCCCGAAATTACAGCCCCCGGGCAGGCTGACTTTGGCCCGGCGGAACCGACCCAGCAGCGCTCCCAAAAAGTAGTAGGAAGCCCGCATATGCTTGGCCAGCTCATAGGGCACCTCCGGGACGGAAATATTGGTGGTGTCAATCTCCACGGTGGAGCGGTCCAGGGTCTTTACCTCGGCCCCCATCTCCCGCAGAATCTCTAAAATAACCCCCACATCGCTGATGTTGGGCACATTTTCAATAACGCAGGGCCCTTCGGCCAGAATGGTGGCAGGCAGAATCCCCACGGCGGCATTTTTTGCCCCGCTGATGGTTACCTTGCCTTGCAGGGGGCGGCCCCCATGAATTACATACTTTTCCAAACGAAATCTCTCCTTTTTGGCTGAAAGGAAACGGACGTTTGCTCAGCGGCGCACCCTGCGCCTGCCTTATCAAAAGGGCGAAACGGAAAGCCGTCCCACCCGGAAAATTCTTTATCTTATGTATTATAGCACATTTACTCAAAAAAGAAAAGGGCTTTCCCGCAGAATTTCTTTTTCCTACTTCAGATTCTTTCCTTATTGAAACCATACATCATTTCGTCCCTTTTGTCAAGAAACCCAACACGTTTCTGACGAAATCCATCAAAACCGGAAAACTTTGGAGCAAAAGTTAGACTATTTTATCAAGGAAAGCCAGTTGCGCCATGCCGGTTTCCTTCGAAAAAAGGCCGAAGCCAAACGGCCTCGACCTTAGTATCCGACGGCAAACCGGTTCGATTCCCGTAGATTGTTTCCAGCGGCACGGAACGTCAGTTATTTGATGTTCCGACCGCTTTTCTTCCCATGGAGTTCACCCGGTTTTCGCCCTTTGGGCGAAATTGCGGCCGTCCTTTTTGGCCGCAAAGGGTGG
>CAZWNI010000158.1:0-3660 GCA_964635385.1 uncultured Oscillospiraceae bacterium | reverse complement strand
GACGGGGCGGTGGAGTTTGGCCGCGCCTGCAAACAAGAGGGAATCCAACCCATTATCGGCTGTGATGTTTATGTAGCACCACGCAGCCATAAGGACAAAGTCCACGGAGTGGATCAGAATCCCTTCCACCTGGTGCTGCTCTGCAAAAATGCCCAGGGGTATCAAAATCTCATCAAACTGGTGAGCATTGCCAATGTGGAGGGCTTTTACCAAAAGCCTCGGATTGACCACGCCCTGCTGGAACAATATCATGAAGGATTGATCTGCCTTTCCGCCTGTTTGTCCGGGGAACTGCCCCGGTATCTTCTGGCCGGCCAGATGGACAAAGCCAGGGAGACGGTGCGGTTTTACCGCAGCCTCTTTGGGGAAGATTATTTTATTGAACTGCAGGATCACGGCATCGACCAGCAGCAGCGGATTCTTCCCCTGCTGGCTCAGTTGGCAAAGGAAGAAGGGGTGGAGATGGTGGCCACCAACGACTGCCATTATCTCCAAAAGGATGAAGCGACGGATCAGCAGGTGCTGGTCTGCATTCAAACCGGCTCCACCGTGGCGGAGGGAAGCCCCCTGGAATTTTCCACCCAGGAATTTTATGTAAAGTCCGGAGACGAAATGAAGGCGCTGTTGGGGGAATATCCAGGCGCCATTGAGAATACAGTGAAGATTGCGGCCCGCTGCCGCTTTGATTTTGAATTCGGTGTCACTAAGCTGCCCTATTTTCAGGCGCCGGGAAAGGAGGACAACGAAACCTTTTTCCGACGGATCTGTCAAGAGGGCTTGGAGCAGCGCTACGGTTCGCCCCCGCCCCAAGAAGCGGCGGAGCGGCTGAACTATGAGCTGGGAGTCATCACCCAGATGGGGTATGTGGACTACTACCTCATCGTGTGGGACTTTATCCGTTACGCCCGAAGCCAGGACATTCCGGTGGGACCAGGCCGTGGTTCCGGAGCGGGGAGCATTGCCGCCTACGCCATCGGCATCACCAACATCGACCCCCTGCGCTATCAGTTGCTGTTTGAACGGTTTTTGAACCCGGAGCGGGTGACCATGCCGGACTTCGACATCGACTTCTGCCAGAAACGCCGCCAGGAGGTCATCGACTACGTTACCCGGCGGTACGGCTCCGACCATGTGGCTCAGATCGTGACCTTCGGCACCATGGCCGCTCGGGGGGTGATCCGGGATGTGGGCCGGGTCACCGGCCTGTCCTATCAGACCTGCGACCGCATTGCCAAAATGGTGCCCCGGAAGCTGGGAATTACCATTCAGAAAGCCCTGGAGGAATCCAAAGACCTGGCGGCGCTGTACCATTCCGACCCCCAGGCCCATGGCCTGCTGGATACCGCCATGCGGCTGGAAGGAATGCCCCGGCACGCTTCCACCCATGCGGCGGCAGTGGTGATTACCCGGGACCCCACCGACAGCTACGTCCCCTTGCAGCGCAACGACGACGCCATCGTCACCCAGTACACCATGACCACCATCGAACAGCTTGGCCTGTTGAAGATGGATTTCCTGGGTTTGCGCAACCTGACCATTATCAAGGAGTGCGAGGATAATATCCGAAAATTCCAGCCGGACTTTTCGGCGGAGCGTCTGCCGGAAGACGATCCGGCGGTGTATCAAATGCTGTCCGCCGGGGATTCCGACGGGGTGTTCCAGTTGGAAAGCGCCGGCATCAAACGGGTGCTGACGCAGTTGAAGCCTACCAGCTTGGAGGACGTCATCGCTGTGATCTCCCTCTACCGTCCCGGCCCCATGGCCAGTATCCCCACCTATGTGGAAAACCGCCACCACCCGGAAAAGATCAAGTACCTCCACCCCCTGCTGGAGCCGATCCTGAAGGTCACCAACGGTTGTGTGGTGTACCAGGAGCAGGTTATGCAGATCTGCCGCAGTTTGGCAGGATATTCCTACGGCCGGGCCGACCTGGTGCGCCGGGCCATGGCGAAGAAAAAGCACGACGTCATGGAGCAGGAGCGGCAGTATTTCCTCTACGGCCACCAAAACCCGGACGGTACCCAGGATTGTGTGGGGGCGGTGGCAAATGGGGTCAGCCCGGAAATCGCCAACCGCATCTTTGATGAAATGAGCGACTTCGCTTCCTACGCCTTTAATAAATCCCACGCCGCCGCCTATGCAGTGGTGGCGTATCAGACCGCTTACCTCAAATGCCATTACCGCAGCATTTATATGGCGGCCCTGCTGACCAGCGTCATTGGGGATACCGATAAGGTGACGGAATATATCGCTGCCTGCCGGGAAAACGGTATCCAGGTGCTTCCTCCCAACGTGAATCAAAGCGAGGAGGGCTTTGTCAGTCTGGGGAAGGATCAAATCTCCTTCGGACTGCTGGCCATTAAGAATCTGGGGCAGGGTGTGATTCGCCAGATTGTGGAACAGCGTATCAAGCACGGCCCCTTCGCCTCCCTGTACGATTTCTGCAAGCGAATGCAGGGAAGCGAACTGAATAAGCGGGCGGTGGAAGGGTTGATCCTTTCCGGCGCTTTCGACAGCTTCCCCCATAACCGCCGCCAGATGATCCAGTGCTATGAAAAGATGCTGGACCACTTCCGGCAGTTGGAGGGCAGGGAAGCGGCGGGTCAGTTGAACCTGTTCAGTTTGGGCGGGGTAAAGCAGCCGGAGTTTCCGGTGCCCCCGGCAGAGGAGTTTTCCCGGCAGGAGCTGTTGGAGCGGGAAAAGGAAACCATCGGGGTGTACCTGTCCGGCCACCCTCTGGACCGGTTGGAAGGGATCGAGCTTCCGGTGAAGGTCGTCCCCATCGCTTCTTTGGTGCAGCAGGAGGAAGAAGATCTTTCCCGGCTGGACGGAAAGGAGTTCTGGGTGCTGGGGGTAATCCGGCAAAGACAGGGAAAGACCACCAAAAACGGCGCTCCCATGGCCGTTTTGACCTTGGAGGACAAAACTTCTTCCATGGAGGTGTTGGTGTTTCCCCGGCAGTACGAGCCAAATGCCAGGCTGCTGGAGGAAAATAAAATTGTCCTGCTCCAGGGCGGACTCAGCGTCCGGGAGGAGGAAAAACCCAAGCTCACCGCCCGGAAAGTAGTGGGGGAGGAGCAGATTCCCGGATACCGGCCGGGGCAGAAAACACCCGGCCCCGCCGCCGGACAGCCTGAACCGGCGCCTCAAAAGGGAAAGCTGTTTTTGCAGTTTGTGGACACCAGGGACTGGCGGATTGATGTAATCCTGCCGGTGCTGCAAAAATATCCCGGAACCTGCCCGGTAATGCTTTATTTTCTCAATACCAAAAAGTACGCCCGTTATAAACAACTCCAAGTAGACGGCAGCGAAGAGCTGCTCATTGAGTTGGTGAAGCTGTTGGGAGCAGAAAATGTGGCGTTTCAGCTCGGAAATAGTTGACAGAAGGGGAAAATGTGTTTACAATAGAATTGTGTGCAGTAGTCACAGACGAGCCGGTGCAAAACGGCCGTTTTTGATACTATTTGACTATTAGAAAAAGCGAGGGACTCGGTTATGAACCAGAAGGTGATCGGCGTTTTAACCAGCGGCGGAGATGCCCCCGGCATGAATGCAGCCGTGCGTGGCGTGGTCCGTTCCGCCATTAAGAAGGGAATGCGGGTGATGGGTATCCGCCGGGGCTACAACGGCCTTATTCATGGCGATGTGTTTGAAATGAAT
>CAZWNI010000157.1:0-3676 GCA_964635385.1 uncultured Oscillospiraceae bacterium | reverse complement strand
AACATCAGGAACCTTTTTCGACAAGCTGAGAGGGGAGTGGAAACACTTCCCTCTTTTTACTGGAAGTTTTTGGGGTCGAATCCCACGCAGTGGATTCTAGGGGTGAAACCCCTGCGAAGAAATCGGAGTCGTTTCAAAGGGTCTGTGGCCAACAGGTACGCCTTTGGCGACCTGTCCAAGTCCGCTCTTTGCGGTCGGTCAGAATGACCGCAATTTTGCTTCGCAAAAGCCGAGCGAACTTGCTGCAATCATGTAGCCATAGCCGGTGGAAGCCGGAGCCGGAATGGCCCTGCCAATGGTCGAAGGCCGGGGCGGGTCAGTCTGGAATGGACAAAATCCACTGCCGGTTTTGGTACAGGAGACGGATACCAATTCCAGCCAGAGGATTCCGGTTTGACCGGCTTGTTGCCTGCGGCAAGACAGCCGATGGTTTCCGGCTCCGGCTGCCACCAGCTATTATCACTGGAGCCGCCTGCCTAAGACCCCTGCAATGGTTTTAAGGATTCACTGTAGGGGTTAAGTTCCATCGGTTTTTGCGAAGCAAAATGACGGCCGGCATTTTGGCCGTCAAGATGGGACTTAGAAACGTCGCAGACGTTTCGAGCCCCTTGCAACCCCGCAAACCTTTGAAAAGGTTTGATCCAAACTTCACGTTTCCCCGAAAGGAGCCTTCCCATGAACCCACAAGAAATCCTCTCCCAAATGACCCTCACCGAAAAAACCGACCTCTGCTCCGGTGCGGATTTCTGGCATATCCCCGGCGTCCCCCGTCTGGGGGTTTTGCCTATGCTGATCTGCGACGGCCCCCACGGCCTGCGCAAGCACATCGACAGCGAAGCCCACGCCGGCTTCTCCGAGGCGGTGTCCACTACCTGCTTCCCCACCAGCGCCTGCATGGCCAACTCCTTTGACGCAGCCCTGGAAGAAGAGGTGGGGGACGCCCTGGGCAAAGACTGCCAGGCGGAGCAGATCGGAATCCTGCTGGGTCCCGGCGCCAACCTAAAGCGCAGCCCCCTCTGCGGAAGAAACTTTGAATACTTCTCCGAGGACCCTTACCTTTCCTCCCGCATGGCGGACGGGTATATCCGGGGTTTGCAGCAAAACGGGGTGGGCTGCTGCCTGAAGCACTTTGCCGCCAACAACCAGGAATACCGCCGGCTCAACGTCAGCAGCGAAGTGGATCAGCGCACCCTCCGGGAACTGTACCTGGCCAGCTTTGAATACCCCGTGAAGCACGCCAAGCCCTGGAGCCTGATGTGTTCCTACAACCGGATCAACGGCGTCTATTCCTCCGACAACCGCTGGCTGCTCACCGACCTGCTCCGGAAGGAGTGGGGGTATGAGGGCATGGTCATGTCCGACTGGTTTGCGGTCAACCCCCGGATTGCCGGCATCAAGGCGGGGCTGAACCTGGAAATGCCCGGCACCGACCACGACTCCAACCGTCAGGTGGAACTGGCGGTGCTGGAAGGGAAGCTCTCCATGGAAGAGCTGGACAGCGTGGTGCTGGACACCTTAAAGATTCTCTCCCGTCTCCCCCAGTGGCCGGAAAACGCCTCCCTGCCCTGGGAAAAGGACCACGCCCTGGCCCGGAAGGCGGCGGGGGAAAGCGCCGTGCTGCTGAAAAACCAGGACGGGGTGCTTCCTCTGTGGGAGAACCAGAAGGTGGCCTTTATCGGCGCTTTTGCCAAAACCCCCCGGTTCCAGGGAGGCGGCAGCAGCCACGTCAACGCCCACAACGTCACCAATTCCTGGGACGCCGCCCAGGGTAAATTCGCCTCTTTGACCTACGCTTCCGGCTATGACCTGTCCAAAGACGAGGACGACTCCCTGATTCCCGCTGCGGTGGAAACCGCCCGGCGGGCGGACATTGCGGTGGTCTTTGCCGGGCTGCCGGAACACTACGAAAGCGAAGGCTACGACCGCACCCACTTAAACCTTCCCCCCTGCCAGAACCGGCTGATCTCCCAGGTGGCGGCGGCCCAGCCCAACACGGTGGTGGTGCTTATGGGAGGCAGCGCCATGCTCCTTCCCTGGCGAGATGAGGTAAAGGCTATCCTCTACCTCTGCCTGGGCGGAGAAGCCGCCGGGGAAGCGGCGGTGGACCTGCTCACCGGGGCGGTCTCCCCCTCCGGACGGCTGGCGGAGACCTTCCCCCTGCGGCTGGAGGACACCCCCTCCTACCTGGATTTCCCCGGCCAGGACGATTTGGTATTCTATCGTGAAAACATCTTCATCGGCTACCGGTGGTACCTGGCCCGGAAGATTCCGGTGCAGTACCCCTTCGGCTACGGTTTGTCCTACACCAGCTTCTCCTACGCCAACCTGCGGCTGAGCCAGTCCACCATCACCCAGGGGGATACCATCACCGCCCAGGTGGAGGTCACCAACACCGGTTCGGCGCCGGGGGCGGAAGTGGTGCAGCTCTATGTGGCGGACCGCTCCGGCAAGGCCGCCCGTCCTCCCAGAGAGTTAAAGGGCTTTGCCAAGGTGTTTTTACAGCCTGGGGAAACCAAAACTGTGTCCCTGGAGCTGGACTGGCGGAGCTTTGCCTGGTACGATGTGCAGCTTTCGGATTGGTACGCCCAGGGCAGCTTTGAGGTGCAGATCTGCGCCGACTGCGAACGGGTGCTGCTGAATGCCCCGGTGGAAGCGGTTTCCAAGATCCAGCGGCCCCTGGTGGCGACCCGGAACAGCACTTTAGATGAGCTGCTCCCCCACCCGGTGGCAGGTCCGGCGGTGCGCAAACTCTTTGCCAAGGCGGGAATCACCGACGAGAAGCTCACCCACCCCGACGGCTACACCCTGCCCCTGGACTACCCCATTCGCAACCTGCGCTATGAAGCCCGGCTCACCATCGGGGAGCTGGAGGACTGGCTGGAAACGCTGAACCTTGCTATCCGGGAGGCGGAATCATGCTGCGAATGACTGCACGGCTCGTCCCCAAATATCCGGGCTGGGAAGCCTACTGCAAGGAACTGACCTGCAAAGGGGAGGGGGACACCAAAGAGGACGCCCTGTTTGATCTGGCCAAAGCCCTGCTGGACTGCGCCCTCACCTTTAAGCGGGAGCGGGGCCTGGACAGCCCGGAACTGGAACTGAATGAGGAGTTCCCCTATATAAAGCTGATTTTAAGCGTGGGGGACCCCTGCGATATTGTAAAATTGATTGTGTCCCACTGACAAAACAAAACGGCGGCTTTTGAGAAGATCTTCCCAAAGACCGCCGTTTTTGCTGCAATCAGGACGGCTCCCCCTTCACCCACTTCAGCGCCGACTTCTCCAGCCGGGACACCTGAGCCTGGCTGATGCCAATCTCCTTTGCCACCTCTGTCTGGGTTTTCCCCAGTTGGAACCGCAGCTGCAAAATCCGTTTTTCCCGCTGGGGCAGCGAGCGGATCTGCTCCTTTAGGGCAATCAAATCCACCCAACTGTCCCCCTGGTCGTCCCCCAGTTGATCCAGCACATAGATGGTGTCCCCGCCGTCGGAGTACACCGGCTCGTACAAACTCACCGGCCCCACCATGGATTCCAGCGCCAGCACCACCTCCGTCCGGGGCAGGTCCAGTTCCTGGGCGATCTCCTGGACGGTTGGCTCCCGGTCCAGCTTGGCGGTGAGCTTTTCCTTGGCGTTCATGGCCCGGTAGGCTGTGTCCCGCAGCGACCGGCTCACCCGC
>CAZWNI010000156.1:0-3687 GCA_964635385.1 uncultured Oscillospiraceae bacterium | reverse complement strand
CCTGCACCAAAGAAAGTCCATGGAATCCATTTTGAAACAAAAGCCAGAAACGTACTGAAATTGTCTAAGAAGCGGGGGAGCATTCAAAAAATAAGGAGCTGGCTTTCGCAGGAAATAAAAGACTGGAAGAAATACATCAATAAAATAATGAACAGGCTGACATGGTTTGATGAAAATGAATGTTTTAGTTGAGTTTGAATTAGAATACTTGTTCATTTTACGAATAGGAAAGAACTGGATTATGGTATATAATAAAAACAGAATCATGAAAAAATTCTTTCCGCAGAGAAAGGAACTGCAACGGCAAATCGGAAAGGCCACAAAGGAAGCGTGGAAGATTGGCGAAAGCCGAGTAGTAAAACAACACAGAAAATGCTATTTTACTACTTTTGTACTACTTTTGCGGGGAAAAAGGTGCAACAATATGCCATGAAATGCCAAATCGGCGGGAAGCAAAAGGGGTTGGAAAAAGCCAAAAACCCTAGGAAACACCGTACTTTTCAGGAGGTTTATGCAGATGATAAGAATTTGTTTTATATGTCACGGCAATATTTGTCGTTCCCCTATGGCGGAATTTGTTCTTAAAGATATGGTAAAAAAGAAAGGGGTGTCAGATGACTTTGAGATTGTCTCCCGGGCCACCAGCACTGAGGAGATCGGCAATGACATTCATTCCGGTACCCGGCGGGTGTTGAAAAAGCATGGCATTCCTGTTTTCCCTCGAATGGCCACCCAGCTCACGGCCCGGGATTATGCCCAGTACGACTATCTGATCGCCATGGACCACTACAATCTGCGCAATATCCGGCGCATCGCAGGGGAGGACACCCAGCAGAAGGTTTCCCTGCTGCTGTTCTTTGCTGGGCGCAGCGGCGATATTGCCGACCCCTGGTATACCGGAAACTTTGACGAAACCTACCGAGACGTGGTGGAAGGCTGCCAGGGACTGCTGAAAACACTGGGCTATTAAAATAAAAGAAAAACACGGCTGTTCGGTACGATGCACTGCCCCAAATGGTGCGGACAGCACAAAAACAGCCGTGTTTTTATGAACTTTAGGATTTGATCTGGGCGGCAACTACGCTTTCCCCGCAGTAAATCTGCCGCAATAAAGGCTTTTCAATCTTGCCGGTAGGATTCCGGGGTACGTCCGCAAAAATAATCTTCCGGGGACGCTTGTACCGGGGAAGGGCTTGGCAGTATTTGTTGATCTCCTCAACAGTGCAGTACATTCCTTCCTTTTGTTGAATGACCGCAGCGGCAATTTCACCTAAACGGTCGTCCTTCAAGCCGATAACCGCTACGTCGCTGATCGCAGGGTGAGCCCGCAAAAAATCCTCGATTTGCACCGGGTAAATGTTTTCGCCGCCGGTAATGATGACATCTTTTTTCCGATCCACCAGGTAGATAAACTGGTCTTCGTCGTACTGAGCCATGTCTCCGGTGTACAGCCAGCCGTCTTTGAGGACTTCGGCTGTGGCTTGGGGATCGTTGTAGTAGCAGGTCATGACACCGGGACCTTTCACGCAGAGTTCACCCACTCGGTTGGGCTCTTGGATCTCTTTGCCATCGGAATCCACAATCTTGGTCTGCCACCCGAATCCGGCTTTCCCAATCGCTCCGATCTTGTTGATGTTGTCCAGCCCCAGATGGACACAGCCGGGGCCGATGGATTCGCTGAGTCCGTAATTGGTGTCGTATTGATGGTGGGGGAAGTATTCCTTCCAGCGCTTAATCAGGCTGGGGGGAACCGGCTGGGCGCCAATGTGCATTAAACGCCATTGCTCCAGATGGTAGTCCGCCAGGTGAACGTCTCCCCGGTCCAATGCGTCCAGAACGTCCTGGGCCCAGGGCACCAGAAGCCAGGCGATGGTGCAGCGTTCCTTGCTGATGGCATCTAAAATAAATTCCGGTTTGGTGCCCCGGAGCAGCACCGCTTTTCCGCCTTCCAATAAGCTGCCGAACCAGTGCATTTTGGCTCCGGTGTGGTACAGCGGAGGAATGCAGAGGAACACGTCCTCCTTGGTGGTTCGGTGATGGTTTTGTTCCGCTTTGGCTGCGTGCAGCAGGCTTTCATGATTGTGAAGAATCGCTTTGGGGAAACCGGTGGTGCCGGAAGAAAAGTAGATAGCGGCGTCGTCGCAGTCGTCGATGCGCACCAGGGGCGGCTGGCTGGAACAGTTAGCGCAAAGGGCATTGTATTTTTCCGCAAAAGAAGGGCAGCCGTCGCCCACATAAAACAGCAGCCGGTGCTGGCCGATGCGGTCAGCAATTTCTTCCACCCGGCCGATAAATTCCGGCCCGAACACCAGAACGTCCGCTTCCGCCAGGTTCAGGCAGTATTCAATTTCTTCCGCAGAATACCGGAAGTTCAAGGGCACCGCCAACGCTCCGGTTTTCAGGATACCGAAGTAAATGGGGAGCCATTCCAGGCAATTCATCAGCAGGATAGCTACTTTGTCCCCTTTCCGGACGCCACGGCTCAACAGCATATTGGCAAATCGGTTGGACTTTTCGTTGAACACGCTCCAGGTGATTTCCCGGCGGTAATAGGAAGCGAGGCTTGGCTCAATGAGCTCATACTCCTTCCAGGTAATCCGGCGGGTTTCTTTGCGTTCCGGATTGATTTCCACCAAAGCAATGTCGTTTCCATATAGCTTGGCGTTTCGTTCCAACAGATCTGTAATAGGCATGATTGATTTCCTCACTTTTGATGCTTTAACGCTTTTATGCTTTTATTCGCTGAAGTAAAGAGACAAAACTCATTCTTCGCACCAGGCTATTATACTCCAGGTGGATTGAAATGTCAACAAAAGCAACAAAAAGATATTCTCTGTTTTCAAAAAATACAGCAACAAAAAAGGGTATCTGCCAAAATAAATTGTCATGGTTTACAAAAAAGGCGAAAAATGTTAAAATAGGCTTGTTTATGCGGCTGTGCCGCATGGGAGATATATGTAAGAGAGGTATTCGTAATGGAACGATATTTTCAGCCTGAAGTGGAGCTGATGTCCTACGAAGAAATTCGTAAGATACAGAACGAAAAAATTGTCAAGCAGGTTCGTCATGTGTATGACCATGTCCCCTATTACCGGGCCAAAATGGACGAAAAAGGGGTAAGACCGGAAGATATTCATGGCGTGGACGATATTAAAAAATTACCCTTCCTCAGCAAAGAGGATCTCCGGGAGGCCTATCCTTACGGATTGGTGGCGGTGCCGTTAACCGACTGTGTCCGGATTCAGTCCACCAGCGGCACCACAGGAAAACGGGTGGTGGCCTTCTACACCCAGCACGACATTGATTTGTGGGATGAATGTTGTGCCAGAGCCATTGTGGCGGCAGGTGGAACCAAAGACGATGTGGTGCATGTCTGTTACGGCTACGGTCTGTTCACCGGCGGTCCCGGCTTGAACGGCGGTTCCCATATGCTGGGCAGTCTGACCCTTCCCATGTCCTCCGGCAACACGGAGCGTCAGATCCAATTTATGACCGATCTTGGCTCCACTATCCTCTGCTGCACCCCTTCCTATGCCGCTTACCTGGCGGAATCCATTCATGAACGGGGCGTCATCGACAAAATTAAGCTGAAAGCAGGCATCTTCGGTGCGGAAGCTTGGACCGAGGAAATGCGCCGTGACATCGAAAAATCGTTGCGCATTAAGGCCTATGACATTTATGGCCTCA
>CAZWNI010000155.1:1287-3729 GCA_964635385.1 uncultured Oscillospiraceae bacterium | reverse complement strand
TAAAAAGGCTTGACCTAAATTTCACTTTTTCTACAGCCTGACGCCGAAGGCGGGACAATCCGGAAACATCAAGGACCTTTTTCCACAAGCTGAAAAAATTTTTTGAAAATTTTTGTTCTGATTTGACCATGATTTTGTTTTTTGACAAAAAATGCTTTGAAAGCGGAGGCCAAGTATTTTTTTCACCGCTTTGCAAAAACTAGCTCCAGGACGTGCAAAATGACAATGAGATGGGAGCGATGTTATGTACAAATGGATACGCCGGACAACGGCGGCTGTTTTGGTGTGTTCCGCACTGTTGTGGGGGCTGAACTTGTGGTACGGGTTCAGTCTGCCGGATCGGTACTATGTTTCTGAGGGAGATGACCTGGTACTGACCCAGCGGGCTGTGGTAGCGGTGGAGAATGAGTCTTCGGAGCAGGCGGTGATGTCCTCCACCCGGCCCCAGAACCAGACCCTGAGCCTGTTTGGCATTATGCCCATCAAAACGGTGGCGGTGCAGGAGTGTCAGGATCTGATGGTGATTCCCTCCGGGGAAGCCTTTGGGGTAAAGATGTTCTCCAAAGGGGCGGTGGTGGTGGGATTCAGTCCCGTAGTTACCGCCGAAGGCACCCAGGAACCCTACCTGGACTGTGATATTCAGGAAGGGGACATTATCTGCAAAGTGAATCAAAAAGAAGTGACTCGAAACGAGGAGATTTCCTACCTTATCCGGGAAAGCGGGGGCAAACCCATGGAACTGACCATTCAGCGGGGAGATGAGGAACATACCGTGACCCTGACCCCAGTGCTTTCCAGCACCGACGGCACCTATAAATCCGGCCTTTGGATTCGGGACAGCGCCGCCGGCATTGGCACCATCACCTTTATCAATGCCGACGATGGAACCTTTGCCGGGCTGGGCCATCCGATTACCGATCCGGATACCGGCACCATTCTGCCGGTGGAATCGGGGGAGGTTTGTCCGGTGACTATCCATTCCATCACCAAAGGCGCCGCAGGGGAGCCGGGGGAACTGGACGGAGTGTTTTCCTCCAATATTCCAATAGGGGAGATTCTGTTGAACAACCAAACCGGGGTGTACGGTACCTTGACCGGTTTGGATCTGGACGGAATAGAACCGGTGGAGTTAGGGTATAAACAGGAGGTAGAGGTGGGACCGGCCACGATTTTGTGCGCCTTGACCGATGACGAACCCCAGGAGTACGACATTGAAATCTGTTCCGTTTCCATGACAGGGGAAGACGACACCAAAAATCTGGTAATCAAAGTCACCGACCCCGACCTGCTGGACAAAACCGGCGGCATTGTCCAAGGTATGAGCGGCACCCCTATTCTGCAAAACGGGAAACTGGTGGGAGCGGTGACCCATGTATTTGTCAATGACCCCACTATGGGCTATGGTATTTTTGCGGAAACTATGATGGAGCAGATGGAAACCGTGCTGGAGGTTTCGCAGTAAAGAGTTGCCGTCTCAGGGATTTCCCTGGGACGGCAGATTTTATGGAACCGGCAGAAAAAGCCCCGTGGTTTGGGCGGGTTGACAATTTTTCAATACGGCTGTGTAACACGTTCCTATATCCGACGTATCCCCTGAGAATTTCCCTTTCTTTGTCTTTTCTCTCCCTTCTTCGACCTCTTGTTCCGGCAGACTGTTTCAAATTCCTTCCCCCACCGGTATGCTCCCACCGATTTTTTCCCCAAAGTTGAATTTTCCTCTTGAACAAACTGGAAAAATATGGTAATATTAGGAAACGAAACCAGATGAGATACTTCTTCCCCCTGCTGAATATGGACGACAGGGGGAAGGCAAAGAAGGAAAGAGGTTCTGAGATGAAACAACTGGCGAAGGTTTTGATCGGAGACGACACCTTAAATTACGGCTTGATCTGTAAGGAAATGCTGCAAAAAGAGGATTTGGACGTAAAAACAGTACCCAAAGACGGTATGGAAGTGTATCAGGGAATTTTGCAATACCGGCCGGATATCGTGGTGATGGAATGCTACATGCCCCACATCGACGCCATTGGTATCCTGTCTTTTGCCAAAACCCTGACTCCGGCTCCGGCCTTTTTGGTGACAAGCGCTTACGACAACAGCCATGTGGAAAAGGAAATCATGAGTCACGGTGCGGCGGGGTATCTGCTGCGTCCCTTTGACCTGGAATACCTGAAAGACCGGGTGGTGAACCTTTCCCGGCATTTGGGCAGTTACCGCACGGTGGGGGCGGAGGCCACTCAGGGGGATCTGGAGGTGATGGTTACCGACATTATCCATAAAATGGGGGTGCCGGCTCACATCAAGGGGTACGCTTATGTGCGGGAAGCCATCTTGCTCACCATTCAGGACAGCGACATGATCAACTATGTCACAAAAATGCTGTACCCCACCATTGCGGAAAAATTCGGCACCACGACCCAGCGGGTGGAGCGGGCCATTCGC
>CAZWNI010000155.1:0-1277 GCA_964635385.1 uncultured Oscillospiraceae bacterium | reverse complement strand
CTTTTCCCGGGGGGACGTGGACACCCTCAATGAATTTTTCGGCTACACCATTCAGGGCAGCAAGGGCAAGCCCACCAACAGCGAGTTTATTGCATTGATTGCCGACAAGCTGCGGCTTCAGCTCAAACAGAGACGAAGCAGCTGATTTTCCCAGCTTTCGTGCTTCTATCCCATAAGAAAGCCGCCCCAAACTGCCGGGCGGCTTCTGTGCGATGGGGAAAAAGGCAAACGCAGCGGCTTGTTCCATCAAAAAACAGCTTTTCCTCCATTGCTGGAATTAGTATCTTCCCATCGGAACAAAATATACAGGACGGCCGGAAAACGGAGAGGAAATCACAGGGAATGCTTGCGTTTTTTTTAGAAAACGTGTATACTTGTTACAAGTATCAAGCATCAAGTATTGCGTCCAGGGAGGGCGATCGTTTTGGTCACATTAGAAAATCATCTGGGCACCATCCGAGTTTCCCATGGCTACCTGGTAGATCTGGTAGGACGGGCAGTGGTTTCCTGCTTCGGCGTGGCAGGCATGGCAGTGACCCCCGCTCAAAAGGGTCCGTTGGCAAAACTTTACCAGAGTAAAACCGATGCGCTGGATCGCGGTATCCGGGTGCGCAGCAAGGACGACGGGCTTTTGATTGATCTGCACATCATCGTATTGTACGGCACCAACATTTCCGCTATTGTCAAGAGCATTATCAATAAAGTTACCTATACCGTAGAGGATACCACCGGCATTCGGGTACTGCGGGTCAATGTCTATGTGGACGGCCTGAAACAGTAGGAATTAGGAGCAGGAAAGGAACGTTGCCCATGAATATCAGCGGCAGTTTGTTTGCTAAGGCGGTAATCAGCGCCGCCAACCATATCATCAACGAAAAATCAAAGGTTGATGAACTGAATGTGTTCCCGGTGCCGGACGGTGACACCGGCACCAATATGTCCATGACCATGACCAACGGGAAAAAAGCGGTGGAAGCTCTGGAGGAATCCGCTCCCGTCGGGGAGGTGGCCGGGGCTTTTGCCACTGCGCTGCTTCGGGGCGCCCGGGGTAATTCCGGGGTAATCCTTTCCTTGCTGTTCCGGGGATTTTCCAAGGGGCTGAAAGGCAGAGTGGAAGCCAATGGTTCCGATGTGGCCTATGCCTTAAAGCTGGGCACCGAAAGCGCCTACAAAGCGGTGATGAACCCCACGGAAGGCACGATCCTTACCGTGGCACGGCTGGCCAGCGAGGCGGGGGAAGAAGCCGCCATGGAGGGCAAGGACGCTGCGGGCGTGTT
>CAZWNI010000154.1:0-3739 GCA_964635385.1 uncultured Oscillospiraceae bacterium | reverse complement strand
GGCCCAGATCGGCAGTTACGTTCCCGCAACCCAGGCGGATCTGACGGTGGTGGACCGGATCTTCACCCGGGTAGGCGCTTCCGACGACCTTACCGCCGGCCAGTCCACCTTTATGGTGGAGATGACGGAGCTGGCCCATATCTTAAAATACGCCACCCCCAAAAGCCTGGTGATCCTGGACGAAATCGGCCGGGGCACCTCCACCTACGACGGTATGAGCCTGGCACGGGCGGCGGTGGAATATATGGTAAACACCAAGCGCCTCCACTGCAAGACCCTGTTTGCCACTCACTACCACGAGCTTTGCGAACTGGAGCAGAGTCTGGACGGGGTGAAGAATTATAACATCGCCGTGAAAAAACGGGGAGACGATATTACCTTTTTGCGGAAGATTGTCCCCGGCGGGGCAGACGACAGCTTCGGCATTGAAGTAGCCAAGCTGGCAGGGCTGCCTCAGCCCCTGCTGAACCGGGCCAAGGAGATTTTGGAGCAGCTCAATGAAACCCCTCCCGCCGGCAGCACCCCCAAGTCTGAAAAAACGTCCTCCCCCCAGATGCAGTTGACCGCCTATGTCAGCCAGGTGGAGGAGGAGCTGAAAAAGCTGAATGTGGATCTGCTCACTCCCATTGAAGCCTTGAATGAACTATATGAGCTGAAAAAGCTCCTGCCTTAATTTTTTGAAACGGAAAGAAGGTGCGTTATGCCAAAAATCCGTCTGCTCCCGCCCCAGGTGTCGGAGCTGATTGCCGCCGGGGAGGTGGTGGAGCGCCCGTCCTCGGTGGTGAAGGAACTGCTGGAAAATGCCATTGACGCCAAAGCCACCGCCATTACGGTGGAACTGAAAGAAGGGGGCGTCCGCTACCTTCGGGTCACCGATAACGGCGTGGGGATTGCCGGAGATGATGTGCCCACCGCCTTTCTGCGCCATGCCACCAGTAAATTGGAAAAGCGGCAGGATCTGGAACAGATCGCCACGCTGGGCTTCCGGGGGGAGGCATTGGCGTCCATTGCCGCCGTGGCCAAGGTGGAGCTGCTCACCAAAACCCTGGAAGAAAAGCTGGGCGTCCGAGCCACGGTTCAGGGCGGCGGAAGGGTGCATACCGAAGCGGTGGGCTGTCCGGAGGGCGCCACCATCATCGTTCGGGACCTGTTTTACAACCTGCCCGCCCGGCTGAAATTTTTGAAAAAAGCTGCCACAGAAGCTGCGTATGCGGTAGATGTGGTGGAAAAACTGGCTTTGAGCCATCCGGAAATTTCTTTCCGCTTGATTAAGGACAATAAATCCCTGCTGCACACCCCCGGGGACGGCAAGCTGCTCAGTGCGGTGTACGCCGTGCTGGGGCGGGAATTTGCTTCTCAGGTGCGGCCGGTGGATTATACCTACAAGAACATTCGCCTCACCGGCTTCGTTACCCGCCCTTCCTACACCCGGGCCAACCGGAAATTGCAGCTTTTTTTCGTCAACCAGCGGTATGTCCGCAGCGGACTGTGTATGCAGGCGCTGCAGGAAGCCTATCAGAATGAAATTATGGTGGGGCGGTTTCCCGCCTGTGTGCTGGAACTGACCCTGCCTTACGCCAGCGTAGATGTGAATGTCCACCCGGCGAAAACCGAAATCAAATTTATGCAGGATTCCTCGGTGTATGAGTGCATCTATTTCGGGGTGAAAAGCGCCTTGAGCGCAGCAGATGAACTGGCGCCGCCTCCGGAAAAGAAACCGCTGCCCACCCATCCTCCGGCGCCAGCCGGGGTGCAGCAGACCCTAAAGGCCAACGCCGGGCATGGTTCTCCCAAACCGGCGGCGGAACCGGATTTTGCGTCTCCTTCCAAACCGGAAGCACCCCAGCCGCAGCAGGAATCTTCTTCTCTTGAAAAAGCATCTTTTTCGGAAGATGCGCCAATCGGGCAGCGTTCCCCCCAACCGGGGGACAGGCTGCACTGCCCTCCTGCTTACCGGATTTCTCAGCCCCAGGAGGACCGTCTCCAGCCTTCTTCGGAAGAACGGCTGAAACAGGCGGTGCAGGGCTTTTCCTTTCTCTCCGGCGCCAATTTTTCTGCGCCCAGGGAAGAACCGTCTAAGGCAAAACCGGAACCGGTGCAGCAGGTGCAGGAGGACGTGCCGGCTCTGCGGTACATCGGCGAAGTATTCCAAACCTATCTGCTGCTGGAAGCCGGAGATAAATTTATTGTCATGGACAAACACGCCGCCCATGAGCGGATCCGCTACGAGCAGCTTCGCCGCCAGCTTAATTTGGACTGTGCCCAGGCGTTGGTGAAGCCCATTCCCTTGACCCTTACCGCCGACCAGCAGGCTTTGATTGAAGAACACCGCACCCGCTTGGCGGAATACGGCCTGCGGTTCGAAAAAACCAAGGAGGGCATCTGCCTCACCGCCGCCCCTTCGGTGTTGGAAAACAGCCAGCTTTCCCTGTTGGTGGAGGAGATGCTGTCCTCCATCGCCGCAGGAAAACAGGATATTTCTCCCGCCGCCTGGGAGCGGCTGCTGGAAACCACCGCTTGCCGGGGCGCCATCAAGGGCGGGGAAGAAAATTCCAGGGAGGAGCTTCAGCGCCTGGCTCTTCAGGTGTGGAAAGACCCCGCCATTCGCCGCTGCCCCCATGGACGGCCTGTTGCGGTAGTGTTCACCCGCCGTCAACTGGAAAAACGGTTTGGCCGCACCGGCAGTCAGGCGCTGCTGGGAGAGGAGGAGCCTTTTGGAGGATAACATCAAACTGGCGGTGGTTACCGGCCCAACCGCATCGGGAAAAACTGCGTTGGCAGTGGAACTGGCCTTGCAGTTGAACGGGGAGATCATCGGCGCCGACAGTATGCAGATTTATCGGGGACTTCCCATCGCCACTGCCCAGCCTGCCTTGGAGGAGCAAAAAGGGGTGCCTCACCACCTCATCGCTTTTCTGGACCCGGACCAGCCTTTCTCCGTCAGCGATTACGTCTCCCTGGCTCAAAAGACCATTCGGGAGGTGTGGCAGCGGGGAAAACTCCCCATTCTCTGCGGGGGAACCGGATTGTATCTGCACAGCACGGTGGACTGTATCCGTTTTGACCAGTCTGCCGCCGGGGACAATGCCCTTCGGGAAGAGCTGATGGAGCAAGCCCAAAAAGATCAAGGAGAAAGCCTTTACAGGGAGCTTTGCCAGGTGGACCCGGATTCCGCCAGGATTATCCACCCCCACAACTATGTCCGCTTGGTGCGGGCGATAGAGGTGTACCGCTTGACAGGCAAGACCCTTTGGGAGCAAAAACAGGCCAGCCGCCAGGAATGCCGGTATCAACTGGGCATGGTGGGGCTGAATTTCGCCGACCGCAGCCTGCTGTACCGTCGCATTGACCAGAGAGTGGATACAATGGTGGAGCAGGGGCTGCTGGAAGAAGCGAAGAGGGTGCTGGCCAATCCCGCTTTGAAAACTGCCGCCAACGCCATTGGCTATAAGGAACTGCGGCCCTGGCTGGAAGGCAGCCTGTCCCTGGAGGAATGTTTGGACAACCTCAAGCGCCAGACCCGCCGGTATGCCAAGCGCCAGATCACCTGGCTGAAACGGGACCTGCGGATTCATTGGCTGGACCCTTCCGCCAAAGATTTTGATAGTTTGGTGAAAGAGGCCAAACAGGTGCTTCAAAAAGAATTGGATTTGTGATATAATAGAAACGTCCGCAGTGGCGGACGTTTCCGGTTCCCGCTTTGCCGCCAAAAAGCAAAGGCGGCATTTCGCCTGACGGC
>CAZWNI010000153.1:2248-3756 GCA_964635385.1 uncultured Oscillospiraceae bacterium | reverse complement strand
GCATCGGGTTTGGGCCATGATGGTCCCTCCATTTCGTACAAATGGTAATATAATCACAAAATATTACAAAAATACCAGGTTTTTCACTGCCGCCTTCCCTGTTTTCCACAGCAATGGGGGTGGAAAACAAGGGTGACTTTTTTTGCAGCAGACTTGACAATTCCGGTGAAAATCCGTATAATAAAAGCAGAGGGATGAGACTGGAAACAGTCAAGCCCCAGTGTTAGTTACATGAAGTAACCGCTCTAAGGCCGATAAGAGCGGTTACTTTCTTTTTGTCTTACCGGAAAATTTCTCCCCACGCCATGACCGCCCCCGGACGATTCCGAGGGCGGCAAACTTTGTTCAAAGGTTGATGGGCCGGAATTGATTCCGGTTTTCTCAGGCTTCGATGGTGTAAAGCACCACGCTGCAGGCCGGCAGATCGGCGGAGATGGTGTCCCCGCTGACGGTAAAGCCGGTGAACTCGGTGGTGTGAACCGCATCGGGATCGTCGAAGGTGTTGTGGGCGTGGACTTCCCCGGTGAGGATAGTGGCCTTCACCTTGCTCAGATCGGCGCCCAGCACCTGGACGTCCACCTTCTGGCTCTCTTCCGGCAGCAGGTTGGACACGGTGATGTGGGTGACGCCGGCGTCGTCCACCGAGGCGGACTGGGTCAGGGTGGGGACGTTCATGGGGCCGTAGTGCAGGAAGGTGTCTCCCACAATGCGGCTGTCCAGCAGGGTGGCGTCCTGGTGATGCTTGTACAGATCGTAGACGTAGTAGGTGGGGGTCTTGATCATCTTGGGTCCTTCGGTGAGGATCACGCTTTGCAGCACGTTGACCATCTGGGCAATGTTGGTCATAATCACCCGGTCGCTGTGCTGGTTGAAGATGTCCAGATGGAGGGCCGCCACCATGGCGTCCCGCATGGTGTTCTGCTGGTACAGGAAGCCGGGGTTGGTGCCGGGCTCCACGGTAAACCAGGTGCCCCATTCGTCCACAATCAAGCCTACCCGGTGTTCCGGGTCGTACTTGTCCATGACAGCCAGATGGCCGTTGATCAGCTCTTCCATACGCTGGGCCTTCACCAGGGTGATGTCGTATACCGGACGGTCGAAGTCCAAAGCGCTGCCTTTGATCTCCCAGCCCAGGGGGTGGGTGTAGTAGTGGAGGGTGATGGCGTCCATGAACCTGCCGGCCACCTTCATCACTCCGTCGGTCCAGGCATAGTCGTCGATGTTGGCGCCGCAGGCAATCTTAAACACCCGGTTGTCCCCGTAGTTGCGGACATAGGTGCCGAACCGGCGGAACAAATCGCCATAGTATTCCGGGCGCATATTGCCGCCGCAGCCCCAGCTTTCGTTGCCGATGCCGAAGTATTTCACCTTCCAGGGCTGTTCCCGGCCGTTTTGCTTGCGCAATTCCGCCATGGGGGAAACCCCGTCAAAGGTCATGTACTCCATCCACTCGCTCATTTCCTGCACGGTGCCGGAGCCTACATTGCCGTTGATGTAGGGCTCGCAGC
>CAZWNI010000153.1:0-2238 GCA_964635385.1 uncultured Oscillospiraceae bacterium | reverse complement strand
AACTGGCTGCAAAGCTCCATGAACTCATGGGTGCCGAAGGAGTTGTCCTCCACCACGCCGCCCCAGTGGGTGTTCACCATGCGCTTGCGGTTCTCTTTGGGGCCGATGCCGTCCTTCCAGTGGTACTCGTCGGCAAAGCAGCCGCCGGGCCAGCGCAGCACCGGGACTTTGATTTCCTTTAAGGCCTCCACCACATCGGTACGCATACCGTTTTTGTTGGGAATGTCAGAGTTTTCCCCTACATAGATCCCTTCATAAATGCAGCGGCCCAGATGTTCGGAAAAGTGGCCGTAGATGTTTTTGTTGATTACATTTTTAGGAAGATTTTTGTTGACAACAATCTTGCTCATTCCAGCTATTCCTTTCTCCCATATCGGGTCGTCATCAACCTGATTTTAGCATGGGAGTACCCCGATGTCAACGCTTTTTCACCGGTTTTTTTCGCCCTTCCCGCCGGGGGTTTGAAAAGGTAAGATAGGGGTGAAAATCCCCTGAAAACCGGGAAAAAGCCGGCGCCGTCAAATCGGACAAAAGAAAGAATGCAGGGGTTCGAAACGTCTACCGGCGGTTTCGGCCCCTGCACCCCGAAGGTCTTCTGTTTATTACGCCCTTCTCCGGCGCTTGAGCATATGCTTCACCGTTCCCAGCAGGCTCTTCAGGTTCACCACCACCAGCACGGCGCACAGCCCGATTTCCACGGGGAGCCAGAAGGGGATCTCCGCAATCATCACCGCCGCCTGGACCAAAATCAGCACCAGGTTCAGCAAAAACTTGGGCATATTCCAGCGAATGGGAATGAGGGTGCGGGTGTGGACGGCACGAATGACGAACACCAAAAAGTAGCTGAAGAAGCTGGCAAACCCGGCGGCGTTGACCCCGGCGTACACCCCCAGCGTACTGCCCACCAGGGGAACCAGCACAAAGCAAAGCGCCAGGTTGACCACCGCCCCGATGACGGTGGTGATGAAGGTCATGGTGCTCTTTTTCTCCACCATGTAGATACTGCCCAAAAAGTTTACCATGGTACAGAAGGTGGTGGCCAGAATCAGCAGGGGCATGAACTGCCAGGAATCGTAGAAATCGTCGCTGACCAAAATGTTGGTCACCAGCTTGCTGGAGACAATCAGCACCGAAGCGGTGGCAAAGACGATGGATTGCAGGGCGTTGAACACGTTGGAGAAGAAGGCCCCCCTAGTCCGGGAATCGTTTTCCTGGACGGCGCTGACCTGCCAGGCGTCAATAAAGATCCCCGCCACAATGATCACCACGCTGGGCACTTTATAGGCCACCGCATACAGGCCGTTGGCGTCGGTGCCTAAGAACCAGCCCACAATGTACCGGCCGGACACGTTGATGATCCACCAGAACACGGTGGTGGGAATCAGGGGAATGGAGTAGCGGATCATCTGGGACGCCGTGTTCTTCCGGGTTCTGCCGAACCGGACGTACTTCCAAAGGGAAGCCGCCCAGAACAGGAAGAGAATGGAGATGGCGTCGCTGACGATGATGGCCAGCAGGTAGCCGGTGGTGCCCCAATGGAAGCCCACCAAAAACAGGATCGTCAGCCCGCAGGTCATAAAGGTGCTGAGCACCCCTTCAAAGGCGTAGAGCTTGATCAGGTTCCTGGCCCGGACGAACTGGGCGCAGACCTGCCGCATGGAGGTGGTGATGACGAAAACATACAGGATCATCACATAATCGTGGAGAAAATCAATGGCAAAGCATACCGGCATCAACAGCAAAAACACGGCGTACCCCGCCAAAAAGCACTTGATGCCGGTGGAGAACACATCGCTTTTCCGGTAACTTCGGTCCAGGCCGAAGCGAATGATGCCGTTGGTGATACCCACGGTAATCACCGGCCACAGCACGTTGGCGGACTGTTGGATCAGGTCCACGGTGCCGTACTCGGCGGTGGTGAGATAACCGGTATAGATGGGAAGCATGATAAAGACCAGAATTTTGCAACTCAACTGACCGATGCCGAAGCTTGCGGTGTTCACCATCAGTCTGGTATATTTGTTTCCTTTTGTTTTGGCCAAAAAAACCATCCTTTCCACCCTGCCAGGGGAAACAATTCTTCTGTTTAAGAGGACGCCGTATGGATTTCCCCCGGTTTTCCCCCAGGCGAAATGACCCGGCCGGTCAAACCGATCCAAAGGGAACCGGAGCCATTGGCTTTGCCGATGCTTCAGCTTGTCAAAAAAGGTCATTGGCGGCCTTGGCCCCCTCTGATGA
>CAZWNI010000152.1:0-3764 GCA_964635385.1 uncultured Oscillospiraceae bacterium | reverse complement strand
GGAAAGGATCATGATGGATTCCAACAATTTAGAACAAGGCGGTTATCCTCCCCCGCCGGCACAAACAACCCAAACCCCGGAAGCAAGGGAACAATCTTCAACCCGCTCTGACTTTACCCAGCAGGAAGCCGCCCGGCCTGCCGGTTCGGACGCTCAAGCACCCTATTCCCCGCCCCAGCCTAACCACACTCCCGGCTACTTTGGGGCCAAGCCAATGCAAAACAACCCTAATCCCTATCAAAACCCCTACTACGGCCAGCAGGCTCCTGTGCCGCCTCCCCCTCCCTGTCCTCCGCAGTTTCTCAACCCTCCGCCGCCTTATCCTCAGCCCCGATATAAACCGGAGGGGTTAGCCATCGCATCTATGGTGCTTGGCATTTGCTCCATTGTATTGGGAAGTCTGGTCTGCGCTATTTTGGCGCTGGTGTTTTCCTCCCGGGTGAAAAGCCACTATCCCAACGGCAACCTTGGCCCCAACACCACTTATGTGAAGGTTGGGAAGATCTGCGGTGCAGTTGGGCTGGGAATCAGCATTTTCGCCCTTGTGTTGGTGATAGTCTTTTTGATTCTATTCTTTTCATCTGGTATATTTAATCACTATTATGACTTCCCGTATTATTTATATCACTGATTTCTATGAGAAAAACGGCAATTCCTCTGTGGATTGTCGTTTTTTTGAACACATCGAAAAAGGAGAATACCATGAATACCCCTCAACAAAACAACGGCGCACCGGCTCCCGGTTCGGTGTACTCGCCCGATTCCTCCGGAAATCCTCCCCTTCCACCCCAAGAACCTCCCTTCATTCCTTACCAAAAGCCCGCTCCGCCGCCACCTCCGCCCTATTTCGGCCAGCCCGGCGGCTATCCGCCCTATCCCGGAAAATGATAAGACCATCTGTCAAATGCTTCGGCGCACCCAACAAACCGATGGCCGGTGTTTTGAAACCTTCCGCCGAATCCAGGTGCAGGCCAAAAAATAAAAACTTCCCAACGGTTTTCAGTCTTCATCACTGATTCCGTTGGGATTTTTTTATCTGTATTGTTTTAACGCTTGTTCCAGCCGGGTTACAATTTCCTGCACGGAACCTGTCGCATCTAGCACCAAACCGCTTTCTTCCAGGTACACTGTCCTGCGCCGGTCAAACAATGCCTGTAGCTGTTGTTTGGTATTCTGCATCACCAAAGGCCGGTTGGTGTCTCCCTGAATGCGCTGATAACAATCTTCAAAGGGGAGATCCAAAAACACCAAAACCCCCAGCCGATTGCAGATACCGCCGTTTTCCCGCTTGGTGAGAATGCCGCCGCCAGTGGAGACTACTGCGCCTTTGTATTCCTGAGTGGAAAGAAGGGTCTGCTGTTCAATGGCCCGAAACCCATCTTCTCCCTCCTGGGCGAAGATTTCCGGAATGGTCCGGCCCTGTCGCTGAACGATCAGTTGATCCAAATCCAGGTATTTCCGGCCTTGTTTTTTGGCAAAGGCCTGACCGATGGTGGTTTTCCCGCAGCCCATAAATCCGCAGAGATATAAATTGCTCAAAGTAGTTCTTCCTTTCCGTTACAGTTCCAGCGTAACTGTCTGTTCGGCAGGGATATATTCCCGGTACTTGATTCCTACCAAATCAAACATTCGCTTGCTGGCCCGGACGCCGTCGGTATCGGCGTATTTATCCGAAAGGTAAATGACCTCCCGGATTCCGCTTTGAATGATGGCCTTGGCGCATTCGTTGCAGGGAAACAGAGTGCTGTAAATCCGGGTTCCCTTTAAGCTGCCCCCACTGTAATTCAGGATAGCGTTGAGCTCTGCGTGACAGACAAAGGCATATTTGGAATTTAGCGTATCCCCTTCCCGGCTCCAGGGCATTTCGTCGTCATGGCAGCCGGTAGGCATACCGTTATACCCCATGGAAAGGATTTTGTTGTCCTGGTTGACGATGCAGCTTCCCACCTGGGTGTTGCTGTCCTTGCTGCGCTGGGCGCTGAGTAAAGCGATGCCCATAAAGTATGCGTCCCAGGTCAGATAGCCTTTGCGTTTTTCGCTCATAATCTTACCCTCCTGTTTGGTTGGTTACAGCCGGGACCAGTATTTCCGGTCCAAACTGCGGTATTGTATGGCTTCTGCAATATGGGGCCGCCGGATCACTTCGCTTTCCTCCAGATCTGCGGCAGTTCGTGCCACCTTCAAAATCCGGTCATAAGCCCGGCCGGAAAGCCCCAATCGTTCAAAAGCGCTTTTCAGCATGGTTTTGGCGCCGTCGTCCACCGGGCAGAATTCCTCCAATGACCCCGGCGGAATCTGCGCATTGGTATAGATCCCCTTTCCCCGAAACCGCTGCTGCTGCAACCGGCGCACCTTGACCACCCTCTCCCGGATAGAAGCGGAGGACTCGGATTTTTCATGGTTGGCCAAGCTGTCGTAATCCACCGGCGGCACGTCAATGTGAAGATCCAGCCGGTCCAACAGCGGTCCGCTGATACGGCCTAAATATTTGCTTACATCTCCCTTCCGGCAGGTGCAGTTCCGGGTGGAATGGCCGTAATATCCGCAGGGACAGGGGTTCATAGCCGCCACTACCATCACCCGGCAGGGATAGGTCAAGGAACCACGGACACGGGAAATGGTCACGACGCCGTCTTCCATAGGCTGACGAAGCACTTCAATGGCCTGGCGGTTGAATTCCGGCAGCTCATCCAAAAACAGCACCCCGTTATGGGCCAGGCTGATTTCCCCCGGCTGAGGGATGCTGCCCCCGCCGGATAATCCCGCCGCCGAAATGGAATGGTGGGGAGCCCGAAACGGCCGGTTGGTAATTAAAGGCTGTTTGCTGTTCAGCAGTCCCGCTACGGAATAAATGCGGCTGGTTTCAATGGATTCCTCAAAGGTCATCGGCGGAAGGATACCGGGAATCCGCTTGGCCAACATGGATTTTCCCGCCCCCGGCGAGCCGATCAGGAGCAGATTGTGTCCCCCTGCCACGGCCAGCTCCACCGCCCGGCGGGCAACCGGCTGTCCCTTCACATCGGCAAAATCCGGCGTCAGCACTTCTTCCACTGGTTTTGACTGAGTATGGCAGGCAGGGGTAAGGGGAATCCGCCCTTCTATAAAGGAAATAAACTGATTGACATGTTCCAGCCCGTAAATCTCCATTCCCTGCACCACAGCGGCTTCCTGCTGATTTTCTGCGGGAAGGAACACCTTTTTAATTCCCGCTTCCTTGGCCGCCAACACCATGGGCAGCACTCCGTCCACCCGCAGCAGTTTGCCGGACAGGGAAAGCTCCCCCAAAAAAGCGGCGTCCCCCAATCCCACATCTTGAATCTGTCCGCTGGAAAGCAGCAGCCCTATAAAAATGGGGAAATCGTAAGCAGCGCCGCTTTTTTTCAGATCTGCCGGCGCCAAATTCACTGTAATCCGTCCGGTGGGAAAGGTGAATCCGCAGTTTTTAAACACAAACCGCACCCGGTCCCGGCTCTCTTTTACGGCGGCGTCCGGTAAACCCACCACCGTGAAATTGGGCAGTCCACGAAGAATATCCGTTTCCACCAATACGGGATAGGCGTTCATTCCAAAACAAGCCATGCTGTGAAGTTGTTGGATTCCCATTTTCGTACCCTTCCCTTCTATTTTTCTCTCATTTTTATTATACATAGTTTCCTTCTAAAACTCAAGGAAGTTTGCATCAAAAAACCGGAAGCAGATGTGCTTCCGGCAGGCTGTCGAAAAAGGTTCTTGATGTTTCCGGATTGACCCGCCCTCGGCTCTAC
>CAZWNI010000151.1:0-3767 GCA_964635385.1 uncultured Oscillospiraceae bacterium | reverse complement strand
ATACGATTGCTTTTCTCTCCCTCCGTCCAGCGCTTTGCGCTGGCCACCTCCCTCGTCAGCGGAACGTCAAATAATTGACGTTCCTGAGTCCACCCTTTGCGGCCAAAAGGCCGGCCGCAATTTCGCCCAAGGGCGAAAACCGGGTGAACTCCATCGGAAGAAAGAAGTCAGAGGGAGGCAAGAGTTCCATCTGCCTCTGTTGCCTCATAACATGGAGGGGCTTTCCACAGCTTGATGAGTCTCCTTCGGGAGGCTCCTTTTTTGTTGGGCGGCGTTCCTTAAAAGTCATAAAAACAGCTTTCTTATAAGATGAATTTTCATACCTTTTTCACAAAAGCGGTTCGGGAACTTTGGTGATTTTACCGTTGACTTTTTAGAAGAAATACTTTATCTTATAAACAAAGAAATCACATTAAAAACGGAAAAACCCCTGAAAAACAAAAACGATTTTTGGATTAAGGAGAGAACCCCCATGACATTGCCCTCGAAGTACAAAAAATTTCTTGCCGGTTTCCTTCTCGCCGTAGTGGTCCTTCTTGCGGTGGGAGCGTACCTGCTGTTTTTCCGGCAGAGCAGCAGTCCCACGGCGACCTTTTTGGACCTCAGCGACTACAACAGCACCGCCGGCACCACCCTGCTGCTGAATAATCCCGATGCGGAGGAGGAAGCTCCGGTTCCCCTGTCCCGGTGCACCATCACCGCCCCGGAGGGCTGGGAGCAGCTCACGGATTCCGCCCAAACCGCCAACCGGTATTCCCAGGGCTACGCCGATTTGTTTTACCAAGATGGCTGGCTGATGCAGTTTTCCCAAAGCTATGCCGCCGACCAAACCCAGGTGACTTTTTCCACCCGGAACTATGAAACCATTCGGTTCGGGGATTGGGACGTGATTTACTACACCACGGAAAGCGGCTCGGAAGCGGTGTGGACGGCGGAAAACTATCTGCTGAAGCTGTCCTGTTCCGGGGAAATGAGCCGGGAGGATCTGCTGGAATGGGTGGCGGCGGTGAATTTGCAGGACCCGCAGCTTCCCGAAACCAGCCCCCTGGTATTTGTCCCCGGCTACAGCGTATCGGTGGAAAACACGGAATGGGCTTTACGGGCCTATTCCACCTGGACACTGGGGGGCAACCCGGAACAGACAGAGTGGGAAGAAGAATTTGTCTTTGCCCAGATTCCCGATGGGTTTTCTCTGATGGAGGAAACCAGCACGGAATACCTGCACAGCTGGGAATACCAGACTTCCGACGGGGAGACCCTGACCTTGGAAAACAATAAATTAGCCCCCTATGGCAATTTCCTTGGATTTGGAATCTCTATCGGATACTACGACGCCGACTCGAATCGCTATGTCTATAACGACTATGTGCAGCAGGTCACGGTGCAGGGGCAGGAGGGGCTGCTCTATTGGTACGAGGGAAGCAGTTTTTCTGCGCTGGTCTGGCTGGAAGGGGATTATTACGTCCGGCTCACCTATGAGGGAAGCATCACCCCGGAGGAGATGCTGGCCCTGGGAGAGTCTGCTGTGGTTCAATCGGTTGCGGAGTAAATCACAGCCCCGTCCCGGCGGAAGGCTGGTTGGGAGCGGCAGGGTTTGTTTTACAGCGGGAAAGGAACGAGAATTGCCGGTTCCTTTCCCGTTTTTGATGAAATTTGTCTTAAATTTCTGCCAAATGCACCCCTCTTGAGTTGACAAACCACGCTGAATTGTTGTAAAATGACACAGATATACCAGCCGGCTAAGCCAAAAAGCCGGGTTTTGAGCGTTAGGAGGCTTTGATTGTGAGCGTGCGTAGATGTTTGGGCTGTATGCGTCAGATTGGCGAAGAAGATCCCTGTCCCTACTGCGGGTACAGCAAAAACGACCCGGCGCCGGTCAATGCCCTGCCCCCCAAAACGGTGCTGAGCAACACCTATGTGGTGGGGAAGGTGCTGGACATCAGCCGGGACGGCATCAGTTACATCGGATTTGACGGGTATTCCCAGAACCCGGTGCTGATCCGGGAATTCATGCCCCAGTCCCTGGCTCAGCGCCAGGGCAATCTGGTGGAGCCGCTGGAGGGCCAGGAAGCTATGTACAAGGCCCTGCTGTCGGACTTTGAAGAGCTTTATACCTCCCTGTCCAACCTCAAGCAGCTTCCCAGCCTGCGCCAGGTGGAACGGCTGATTTTGGCCAACAACACCTGCTATGCCATCTGCGAATACTTTGACTGCATCACCCTGAGCCAGTATCTCCAGGAAAACGCCGGGGAACTGGATTGGGAGATGGCGGCCCCCATGTTCCGCCAGTTGATGGAGGACATGGGCGCCATGCACCAGCAGGGAGTGATCCACCGGGGCATCACCCCGGACAATCTGGTGCTTACCGCCAGCGGGGAGATGAAGCTCGTCGGCTTTGCCGTCGGCGGGGTTTTGGGGGAAAACGACAGCGCCGACCAGTTGGCGGAGGGCTACGCCGCCCCGGAACAGTACAGCAAAACCGCCCCCCACGGGGAATGGACCGATGTGTACAGCCTCTGCGCCGTGCTTTATAAGGTGCTCAGCGGCACCATGCCCCCGGCGGCGGATACCCGCACCGTCAACGACAACCTGCTCCCCCTGGACCAGTTGGTGGAAGGGGTGCCCCCGGTGGTGAGCCAGGGGATCATGGCGGGCTTAATGGTGGACCAGCAGCTTCGGATTCGCAGCATGAACCAGTTGATCCAGGCCGTCTATTACGCCACCTACGAAGCGCCGGTGCCCGACGAATCCTCGGAGGAGGAAGGCCAGGAAGAGTCCTCCGACTCCCAGCCGGAAAAGAAGAAAAACTGGTTTATGCGGCTGCCGGTGTGGGCCAAGGTGCTGCTGATCTGCCTGCCCTTTGTGATTTTGGTGATTGTGCTGCTGTGGGTGCTGATGATGCCGGACTACAGCTCCGGCTCCAGCTACTACAGTTCCCTGAGCAGCTCCACGACCTCCGAGGACAGCACCGTCTCCCCGGCGGAAAGCAGTTCCGAGACCAGCAGTTCTTCCACTTCCTCCTCCAGTTCCACCGACACCAGCACCGTGATGATCCTGGTGGACGATCTGCGCAACACCCAGTTGGAAGCGGTGCTGAACAGCGACATCGCCCAGCAGTTTAACATCGTCACCACCGAGGAATACAGCAACACCATCGAAAACGGCTTTATCATCTCCCAGAGCCTGGACCCAGGTTCCGTGGCGGCCCAGGGCAGCACTCTGGAGCTGGTGGTGAGCAAGGGCAAGCAGAATGTGATTGTCCCCTCCTACAGCGGCTACAGCTTAAACAGCTATATCAATGAGCTGGAAAGCCTGGGCTTCACCGTGACGGTGGAGCAGCAGTACAGTGACACCGTCACCTCCGGCTCCATCATCGGCACCAGCCCGGCGGTGGGTACGTCGGTGGATCGGAGCGTCAGTTCCGCCATCACCGTCTACCAGTCCCTGGGACAGGACCCTGCCACCGTCAGCAGCGCTGCGTCCTCCTCGTCCTCCGCTGCTTCGTCGTCCACCTCCTCGTCCACTTCCTCTCAGGAGGAGTCCGCCTCCTCCAGCGGGGGAACCACCACCGAATCGGATTCAGACGGGGAAGATTAGGGATTTTAGGCAGGCAGGGCAGTATGCCCGGAATGCCTTTGGCTGCATCGAATTTCAAGAGCTGACCTGAATACAGGCCGGCTCTTTTTTTGCGGGGGTGCGGAACGTCAGTTTCCTGACGTTCCTAAGTTCACCCTTTGCGGCCAAAAAGGACGGCCGCAATTTCGCCC
>CAZWNI010000150.1:0-3771 GCA_964635385.1 uncultured Oscillospiraceae bacterium | reverse complement strand
ATTATATCATATGAAAAAACTGTCCGACAGGGATTTGGTTCCTGCCGGACAGTTTTTTTGACAAAGAGATTATCTGTTTTTTCTGTCTTCTGTTATGAGCAGTTTCAACGCCTCCACTGCTGTTTTCAGCATTGGGTCCACATTGAAGTCCTCCTCCACCGGCTGCTCCTGCCGGTCCCAGGCGTGGTTGTTGCAGACCAGCAGCACCGCTCCGGCCCTCACCCGGCGCACCGCAGCAGCCAGGAAGATGGCGGCGCATTCCATTTCAGAGGCCAGTACCCCTACCTGTTCCCACATCTTCCACTTTTCCTTCAGCATCTGGCGCACCGGCATGCTGTCCGGGTCGTGTTGACCATAAAAGGAATCCTTGCTCTCCACGACCCCCAGCCGATAAGTCATTCCCAAGGTCTGGGCGGACTGCTCCAAAGCCCGAACTGCTCCGTAGTCCGGCACAGCGGGAAACTCCAAAGGCAGATAAGCACAGCCGGTGCCTTCCTTTCGCACCGCCCCGGTGGGAATTACCAAAGTACCCACTTTGAGATCCGGCTGGATCGCACCGCAGGTTCCCACCCGCAGCAAAGTGTGAGCGCCGCTTTGCACCAACTCCTCCACTGCAATGGCGGCGGAGGGGCCGCCGATACCGGTGGAAGTCACAGTCACCGGCACTCCTTCCAAACTGCCGTTCCAGGTGCAGAATTCCCGCTGATCCGCCACAAGATAGGGTTGTTCCAGCAAAGCGGCGATTTTAGGCGCCCGCTTGGGGTCGCCGGGGAGGAGGACGTAGGAATTGATCTGCTCCGGGTCAGCGCCCAGGTGGTACAGGGGGGTAGATGGTTGGGTCATGATAGGTACCTCCTTTTGTTCCGTTAATTTGTTCTTGATCCATGGTTCAAGAGCTGTTTATAAATGATGACGATTGTAATTATCAATAACAAATTGAATACTTTCCCGTTCCACTTTATCCAACTTTCGATATGCCAAAAGGAGGTTTTCTTCTTCCTGGTTTAATTCCCAGGGCTGTACTGGCTCGATGGTATGCGGAATCTCGGTATGTCCAATCAAATAATCCACAGATGTCTGAAAATAATCCGCCAAAAGCATTAAAGTATGAATATCCGGTTCTATGCTATGATTTTCATATTTGTTGATCGACTGTTGGCTAATCCCCAAATATTCGCCCAACTTTTGCTGGCTTATGCCGCGCTGCATTCGAAGTTGTTTCAGGTTCTTTATCATACCGTTTCACCTCTATATCCATGGTAACAACTTCGATGATTTTCGAAAAACTCCTATTGATTGTTATTGACAACAACTTTTAGGAGTGATATAATGCAGCTAAACAGAAACTCGAAAATTCGACATTCCATTCGATTTCTGTGTTTTCGAGCAATCATTTTTCTCATTGCAAAGCGAAGAAAGGAGATTAAAATGGAAAATCAAGAAAATGTAACCTGTCCCCTCTGCCATCAACCCATTCAAAACAATGAACCAACTGTAGCGTGTCCTGATTGCCATGTAACCTATCATGAAAAATGCTGGGAAGAAAATTGCGGCTGCGCCACAGTCGGCTGTCCGCAGCAAAACACCGCTGCCGTGCAGGAAAATCCCTTCCCAACCTGTTCCAACTGTGGCGCTGTCCTTCAAGAAGGGCAGGGATTTTGCACCCAGTGCGGTCAAAAAATCCTCGCAGAGCAGCCCAGAACCTGTTCGAATTGCGGCGCTGTCCTTCAAGAAGGGCAGGGATTTTGCACCCAGTGCGGTCAAAAAATCCTCGCAGAGCAGCCCAGAACCTGTTCGAATTGCGGCGCCACACTGCAAGAGGATCAGAATTTCTGCTCTAATTGTGGACAGCAGTATGCTCCCAAAAGCTTTTCCAATCATCAAATCGTCTGCACAACCCCTGTCTTTTCTGCTGCGCCAAATCCGGCAGCTGCAGCAGCCATGGCTGCGCCGGTGAAGAAAAGCAAAAAGAAATTTGTCGTCATTGGCATTGTCGGCGCAATTATGATGGCCACAATTATTACGGTTGCTATCTTAATTCCCTCTTTGCTCACAACAGAAGATTTTCGGGATATGTTCGGCGAATATGAGGAGGAAAGCTGGTGTGAAATTGCCACGGATGGTTCTTGGATGCGGTTAGACACCAATCCAAACGATTATGATAGTGATCTTTGGATCCTTTTTTACAAAACTTCTTCGGAGGCACAGGCAGCCATTGAAGAAGTCAATCAAGAGTTGGGCTTTTCCAGCGGCGTCTATCAACGAATGAAAGAAACGACGGCTCTGCAAGGGCGGCAAACCGAGAGCAACGACCGCTATACCGTAAGCTGGACCTATCATCCAGATAAAGGCTTAGAAGTTCTGTATGAAATTAACTAAAGATTTATTCTGACATGAAAAACAAAGGAGCAGCGGGCATATAACGCTGCTCCTTATTATTTCACTTATGCTCAAGGGTTAATATCTTCATAAATATAATCGTGAAGAATCTCTGCGGCGATGTCCAGGTCGTAAACGTAATACCACCGTGTACCGATATACTGTCCCTGGGCGTTGCAGCTATCGTTGGGCAGAGCCGATTGGCCAAAGGTGGGGCTGGAAGTTGCCGCCCAGATGGCGATGTCCAGCATTTCATCCACTGTCAGCGAAGTGGCGCATTCCCCCAACACCATGCTGGCCAAACCAGGCAATTTCGTCAAATCCATCTGAGAAACGGAATTAAACAGGGAATTCAGCACCTCCCGCTGCCGTTCCATGCGGTCTATGTCGGAGCCGGTGTAGCGGTCCCTGGAATAAGCCACGGCCTGGCCGCCGGTCAACAACTGGTATCCGGCTTCCTCCACTGGTTCTGCGGAAATTCCCAGGGATTGCAATTCTGAAATATAGCTATTGAGTACCAGGCGTTCATCTTCGTCCACATTGACATACACCCCGCCTACATAGTCGATGATGTTGGCCAGTTGAGCAAAGTTCACCGTTACAAATTCCTGAATATCCATATTGAAGTTTTGATTGATGGTGCGGATTGCCAGCTCCGGCCCGCCGTAGATGTAAGCATGAGTAATTTTATCCATGCCGTAGCCATCTACAGCAACATAAGAGTCCCGCGCAATAGAAATCAGTTTGATTTGGTTGTCCGTGCGGTTGATGGACAAAATCATGATGGCGTCGGAACGGCCGGAATCAGAGGTAACATCTCGAGTATCCAACCCAAACAATGCAATGTTGGTAATGTCCGCCGTGGATTCTTCCTCGCCCTCCTCCTCAGACTCAGAAGAAGTCGTAATTCCAAGCTGGCTGACATCTAATTCCACATATTCCGCTGAACCCAGCAGACTGCGGATATACAGATAAACTCCGCCGGACAACGCCAGCAATACTGCCAAAATAATACAGAGAATAACAATTATCTTTTTCTTTATCGACCATTTCTTCCGTTTCTTTTTCACGGCATGAGACGGTTCGCTGTCATTGCGATGAAATGCCACAATCTTCACCTCATACTTTTTGAATTTTGTTTTATTTTAACATATTTCAGCAAAACAGTCAAGAAATGAAAGGAATTCGATACAGAAATCCATTTTTAAGGACGTTTTTGCCGTTTTAAATCCAGCAACAAACTCCTTGCGGCGATTTCCATCTCATTCTTCACTGAAAAATCCTGTCGCAGAAGTGAAAAATGAAGAATGAATAGTGAATAGTGAAGAATACAAAGAAAAATCCCACCGGCTTCACCGACAGGTTTCCAAGAGATTTCTCCAGAAAATCCGC
>CAZWNI010000149.1:0-3807 GCA_964635385.1 uncultured Oscillospiraceae bacterium | reverse complement strand
CACTTGTCGCCGTCAAGCCTTTCCTCATTCCCCGGATTGCACTCAAACGCAGGCTTTTGGGCGCAGAGACAGAGAAGCTGGCGGAAGGTCTTACACCGGGTGGATCTGGTGTTCGGGATCGGCGTGATCCTGGTCGATGCCGTATTTGGCGTTGCGGCGCTGTTCAAAGAACTTCACCGCCACCGGGCCGAACTGGGCATAGCTCAGCACGTCTTCCGGCTGTTCGGTCCATTCGGCGCATTCCTTTTTCAAGGATTCCAGTTCCGGCTGGAGCAGGTCGGCGGGACGGCAGGTAATGGGCTCCTCGTCCCCGATGATCTTCTTCTGGAACGCCGGATCAATGGGTTCCGGAGTTTTGCCGTATTCCCCACGAACCAAGCCCTTAAACTCCTTGGTGACCATCTTATACCGTTCGTCCATAATCACATTGAACACTGCCTGGGTGCCAACAATCTGGGAAGTGGGCGTGACCAAAGGCGGCATCCCGCAATCCCGACGGACACGGGGCACCTCTTCCAGCACCTGGGTGAGCTGATCCTCTTTCCCGGCCTGCTTTAACTGGCTGAGAAGGTTGGACAGCATTCCGCCGGGCACCTGGTAAATCAGGGCGTTGGCGTCGGTCGCCAACATGGAGGGGTCCAGCAGGCCGGAATCAATATACTTCTTCCGCAGGGTCATAAAGTAGTCCCGGATCTCGTTGAGCAGTACCAGATCCAGGCCGGTGTCGTACTCCGTGCCTTGCAGGGCCGCCACCATGGATTCGGTGGGGGCGTGGGAAGTACCCAGAGCCAAGGGGCTGATGGCAGTGTCGATGGCATCGCATCCTGCTTCCACACCCTTCAACAGGCACATGGAAGCCAGTCCGGAAGTATAGTGGGTGTGAAGCTGGACCGGGATCTTTACTGCCTGCTTCAGCTCTTTCACCAGGGAATATGCCCGGTAAGGCGTGAGCAGGGCGGCCATGTCCTTAATGCAGATAGAATCCGCACCGGCGTTTTCCACCTGCTTTGCGTAGTTGACAAAGTATTCGTCGGTGAAGATGTCACCCAGGGTGTAGCTGATGGCTACCTGGGCGTGCCCCTTCTCCTTTTTGGCCGCCTTAATGGCGGTTTCCAGGTTCCGGATATCGTTGAGTGCGTCAAAAATCCGGATAATGTCAATGCCGTTGGCGATGGACTTCTGGACGAAATACTCCAGCACATCGTCGGCGTAATGCCGGTAGCCCAGCATATTCTGCCCCCGGAACAGCATTTGCAGTTTGGTGTTGGGCATACCCTTGCGGATAATCCGCAGCCGCTCCCAGGGATCTTCATTCAAAAACCGCAGGCAGGAATCGAAGGTGGCGCCGCCCCAAACCTCCGCCGAATAATAGCCCACCTGATCCATTTTGGACAGAATGGGAATCATGTCCTCAATGGGCATCCGGGTGGCGATCAGGGACTGATGGGCGTCCCGCAGTGCGGTTTCAGTCACTTTAATTTTTGCCATGATCCAATTACCTCACAAACACAAAATTACGCAATGGTGACCAACAGGTCCTGGGTATTCACCGTGTCGCCTTTCTTAATCATCACCGAAGTGACCTTTCCGGCATGGGGAGCTACAATGTCGTTTTCCATCTTCATGGCTTCCAGCACCAGCAGCACCTGGGCTTCCTCCACGGTATCCCCAACCTTCACCTTCACATCCATCACCGTGCCGGGCATGGGGGCGGTTACCTTATCCCCTTCCCCTGCTGCCGCACTGGTGGTTTCCGCCGCAGCGGGAGCCGCTGCCGGAGCTGAGGCAGGCGCCGCCGGGGCTGCTGCCACGGGAGCGGGAGCCGCTGCGCCGCTTTCCTCCACACTCACCGCATAAGGTACGCCATTGACCGTTACAGTAAAGTTTTTCATAACTGAATCCTCCTGAAAATTCTTCCTACTATCGTTACAGCACCGTATTGGAATGCTTTTTGCTCAGCCGGTTCATCCGCTTGTCCGCCAGGGCTTCCAAGCCATGGATCAGAGCGGTGCGGGTATCGGCAGGGGCCAAAATACCGTCCAGCAAGCCGGCTTTGGCGGCTTCCATGGGGCTGGCCACTGTGTCCTTGTATTCTTCTGCCAGTTGAGCCCGGACGGCGGCAGGGTCGTCCACCTGGCTCAGCCGGTTGTGGAGGGTAAATTCCACGGCGGTCTGCACCGGCAGGGCGGAAATCACCGCCGTGGGCCAGGCGTAAACCAGATCCGCTCCGGCATTCCGGGAAGCCAGAGCCAAATAAGAAGCGCCGATGGCCTGGCCAGCCAGCAAGGTCATCTTCACGGTGGTGGCTTCCGCATAGGCATTGGCCAGCCGGGAAGCGGCCTTCACCAAACCGGGGCAGGACGTCACGGCAAAGCCGGGGGTATCCAGCAGGGTGATCACCGGCAGGGAATAAGCGTCGCAGAACTGCATGAACCGGGTCAGTTTATTGCAGTCGGAGGTGTGCAGCTCGCCGCAGGCCGCAGCCAGACCCACCGGCATGCCGCCCATCAGGGCAAGGGCTGCGGCGCTGTTTTCTCCATAAGCGCCATACAGCTCCAGGACGGTGTTTCCATCTGCCAAGGCATTGAGCAAGGGCTTCAGGCCGCCTCCGGGGCAGCTTTCCATGACTTTTTGAACCGCAGCTTGGTCCGCCGCCGGTTTTCCTTCGTACACCGGGGGCAGGGACAGGTTGTTCTGGGGCAGATACCCCAGCACCTGCTTTACCAGTTCCGCCGCCTGGGCCTGGTCTTCCGCCACCAGGCTTACCAACCCGGCTTTCGCTGCAAAGTCAGCGGTGCCGGCTTCCTTTTGGTCCTCGGTTTGGGCGGTGTTGAAGGGGGGATTCAGGAACAGCTCCCCTTCCTTTTCCATCACAACTGCATCACAGCCGGCGGCCAGCATGGCAAATGCGCCGGCACAGGTCCCGGCCACCCAGGCGATTTGGGGCACTACCCCAGACAAATTGTTGGCTCCCAGCAGCAGGTCGCTGTAAGCGGTGAGCATTTCTGCTCCTTCACCTACCGCTGCGCCCTTGCTGTCCAGCACCGCCACCAAAGGCGCGCCGGTTTTGGCAGCCAATTCATACAACCGGCGGATCTTCCGGGCGTTGACCGCAGTCAAAGCTCCTCCTTCCGCAGCGGGTTCCTGCGCATACGCATACACCAAAGCCTGGTTGACCGTACCGTAACCGGTCACCACGCCAGCGCCGCCAAAAGCATCTAGTTCCACAAAGCTGCTCTCGTCAAACAAAGCGTCCAGACGTTTTCTGGCTTCGCCCTGCTTGGCTTCCTGCTGCCATGCGGCCAGCTGCTCCAACTTGCTTACAGGATTCATCTGTAACTCCTCCATTCTTTGCCGGATTAAATTCGTCCCTTTCCCTAAAAGTAAGGAGAGCGGGCATAAAATTTTCCACTATTATTATACACAAAACCCCTGCGTTGCACAAGAGCGCAGGGGAAAGTTTTTCTGAAATTTCTCGTTTTCAAGAGGAAAAGGGGGATTTAACTTCGTTTTTTTCGTTTTTTTCGCACGGAATCCCCAAATTTCCCCAGCTTTTTTCCCAGGGCAAAGTATTCCCCGTGGGCGTAGGCCAAAAGTCCTGCCTTGGATAAGTCCAGCCTGCCCGCCGAATCCAGCAGGGATTCCTCCACGTTTACCCGGACAATTTCGGCGGTGAACATATGGTGGGTGCCCAGCGGTACAATGTCCTTCACCCGGCACTCCAAGCTCACCGGGCTCTGCTCCACCATGGGAGCGCTTATCTCCTGTGCGGGGACGGGGGTTAGGCCGCAATGGGCAAACTTATCC
>CAZWNI010000148.1:1283-3815 GCA_964635385.1 uncultured Oscillospiraceae bacterium | reverse complement strand
GAACTGGCAGATAAGCCAATCGGTGGAGCAGATCAAAGAGCAGTTTGAAGCAGCCCAACAGGCAGATACCTCCGCCAGCAAAGAAACGGATGAGTTGTACCAGCAGATGCTGGCGTACAACCAGAACCTGATTGCCAATGGGCAATCCCTGACAGATGCGTGGGCTTATGAACAAACACCCATCACGTCAGAGTATTTGCCGGAAGATGGAATCATCGGATACATCGAAATCCCGGATATGGACGTGACGCTGCCGCTGCTGCTGGGGGCGTCCACGGAAAACCTGGCAAAAGGAGCCGCCGTCCTGTCACAAACCAGTATGCCAATCGGCGGGACGGATACCAACTGCGTTATCGCAGCCCACCGGGGGTATCGGGGCAGCCCGTACTTCCGCAACATTCAGCTGTTGCGGGTTGGTTCCGCAGTCTATGTCACCAATCCCTGGGAAACGCTGGAATACACAGTGACGGACATCCAGATTATCAATCCATCGGATCTGGACGCTGTGCTCATCCAGCAGGGCAAGGACATGATCACGCTGCTGACTTGCCACCCCTACATGAGCCAGGGACAGTACCGCTATGTAGTGTACTGCCAGCGCACAGATACCATCAGCGAAGATGAGTTGGAAACGCTGGAACAGTCGGCTTTGGAGGTTCCGGTGGCTTCGGACGAAGATGCCACTATCATGCTGCTGGAAGACGTTTTGCGTATTGCGCTGCCAGCCGCCGTGATTGTCATTGTGCTGATCACAGTGACATTGCGGCTGATAAAGCGCAAAGCGAAACAATAAATAATCTGAAACCTTGAAAGGGGTGATGCCTATGATTGTCACAAGCCGGCTGGAATCCTAAAAAACCAGCCAAACGTAAACAACCAAACCTAAACCAAAACCATATAAAGGAGATACTTTATTATGCAAAAAACAAAACTGTTCAAGCGTATCGGAGCCATGGCCATGAGCGCCGCTATGGCAGCATCCATGATGATCAGCGTATCTGCCGGATCCGCAGAGGCCCTCATCGACACCAGCAAGACCGGATCACTTACCATCTACAAATACGACCTCACCGCTGCGGAGGACGCAGGGGTGGATTTGACGGAATTCAAGTCCACGCCGCCGCCGCAGAAGCGCTGGCAAACTACGCCATTGAGGGAGTTGAGTTCTCTTACATCAAGGTGGGCGACATCAACACATCCTCCGAAAACGGAGAAGTACAGCTTCTGTACGATATTCCCAGCGAACTGGCATCTATCCTGGGACTGGAAAACACCAGGGGCGATTTTAGTTACACTTCAGACGAATTAAATGAAGCCCTGAAGAGCCTGCTGACCGACAACACGGCCGGGAAAGACGCTTTGCTGGACTACTTTGCGTCTGCATCCAGCACCGCCATGGAGCTGACCGATGAAGACGGTATGACCACTTCCAGCGAGATGGAATTGGGCCTCTACCTGGTGGTGGAAACCAAGGTTCCCGCCAATGTCCACACCACCACGGATCCCTTCTTCGTCTCCATCCCCATGACAGATGATGACGGCGAGGAATGGCTCTATGACGTGACCGTGTACCCCAAAAACCAGACCCAAACCGTCACGGTGGACAAACTGGTGAAGCAGGCTGACGATACCTCCGCCAGCTATACGGATACGGCCACCGGCTCCATCGGGGATCAGATGGATTACCTTTTTGTGACCCAGCTGCCCAAGATCACCGACCAGGCCACTTACCTGACTCAGTTCACTTACGTTGACACAATCGAAAGCGGTTTGACCTACAACAAGGACTTTACCATCTATATTTACGGCACCAAGTCTAACGCAGAAGCAAACAACACCGGCGCTGCTTTGGCTACCTGGCGGCAAGGTGAAGGCAACTTCACTGTGACCTACAGTAACAGCGACAAAACTGCTACCATCGCCCTGACCGATACCGGATTGGCAGCAATCAATGCAAACTTCTCCGAATACTACATTGTCGTCAGCTACTCCTGCGTCATCAACAATGATGCCGTGCTGGGCGACAGCAGCAACCCCAACGATGTGGTACTGAGCTACAGCCGTACCAACACCTCTGACATTGAAACAGTAACAGATACCTCTAAGGTTTACTCCTACGGTATCGACTTGTCCAAGACCTTCAGCGACGACGCTGGCAATGCAGAAAACGTGCAGTTTGTCCTCTACAATCAGACCGATGGTTACTATGTAACTGCGTCCGCTGTTTCTTCCGGCGTGTACAATGTGACCGATGCCACCAAGGCAACCTCCGAAGACGATGCCACGGTGTTCTCTCCCAATGCCGACGGCAGCCTCATCATCAACGGCTTAGAGGCGGACACCTATGTATTAACCGAAGTGCAGACTGATTCCGGCTACTCCTTACTGAAAGAAGCCATCACCATCGTGATCAAGCAGACAGAAGACGAAATCATTCCGTCTTCCAACACCCTGTACGATTCCACCGCAGAAGCGGTTGACGTGACTGTTATCAACGGTGATCGTGCCAGCGCTACCGTGGACGGCAGCGAT
>CAZWNI010000148.1:0-1273 GCA_964635385.1 uncultured Oscillospiraceae bacterium | reverse complement strand
CACCATGAACAACGATGAGGAATCCACCAACGCCTATGTGGTGCTGAGTGTGATCAACACCCCCACCTTCACTTTGCCCCAGACCGGCGGCTACGGCACCCTGATTTTCACTTTGGCGGGCTGCGGCGTGGCCTTGTTTGCCTTCGGTTTTGTGATGCACCGCAAAGATAAGAAGGAACGGGAAGCAGCAGAAGAGGCTGCCCGGAAATAAGAGCAATGCGATATGGCAGAGACGATGCAACATAGAAAACGGAGAATTCGAAGTGTCCTAAAAACGGGATTGGCGGTGCTGCTGTTTCTGGCCGCTCTACTGTTGGTAAGTTACCCGTACATCTCCAACTATGTTTATGAGCGCCAGGCAGCGTCTTTGGTTCTGACTACACAATCCACGGTGGATTCGCTCGACGACGCTGTTGTCAGCCAGATGCGCCAGGAGGCCGCCGCATACAATGAGTCTCTGTTGTCCAGTCATGTCCAGCTGACAGACCCTTTCAACACAACCGTACAGGGAGATTCCGGCTCCGACTACGAAGATTTACTGGACGTTGGAAATGGAATCATGGGGATCCTTGAGATTCCCTCCATCAACGTATCCCTGCCGATTTATCACGGGACAAGTGAAGCAGTGCTGGAAAAAGGTGTGGGTCATCTGGAAGGCACCTCGTTACCCATTGGCGGGACAGGCTCCCACACGGTGCTGACCGGCCATACGGGACTGAGCAGCGCAAAGCTGTTTTCCGATTTAAGCCTGCTGGAAGAAGGAGATGTGTTTTATCTCTATGTTCTGGGGGAAACCCTGACCTATCAGGTGGATCAGATCAAGGTAGTGTTGCCCACCGAACTGGATGATCTTGCGATCCAGTCCGATGCGGACTACTGCACCTTGTTGACCTGTACCCCCTATGGTGTCAACACCCACCGGCTGCTGGTGCGGGGAGTCAGGGTGGAAACCCCGACAGAGGAGGCAACGGAAAGCATCTCTACCACCCACGGATCCTCTCCGTGGATGGCGGAATACCGTGCCGCCCTGTTGATCAGCCTGTCCCTCTTTGGGGTCGGATTGATAATCCTGATTGCAATAAGGATCAGGCGGAACAGGCGCAAACGGAAGAAACAGGCAGAAACATCCACTGTGGAAAGTCAGGCTCCTGAGTGAAAGAAGGTGGAAAAACACTCATAAGCGGTAAGGGCTGCGGTTCGGCTGGGAGCCGGGCCGCGGGTTTTTACCATAAATCATCGTAAAACACCTTACAAGGAGGCGGTATTACGAGAA
>CAZWNI010000147.1:0-3816 GCA_964635385.1 uncultured Oscillospiraceae bacterium | reverse complement strand
ACCCCAGCAAAAGCAGAAAACTCATTCCCAACGACAAAATTTTTCGTCCAACGCATTTCATTTGTTCAACCTCCCATGTTCTTTTCGGGTTTGTTTTTGGCGGATTGGAATAAGGTTTCTTTTATTTTACTATCAAACGATAGTAAAGTCAAGACTTTTCTCATATCCTATGGTATGGTTTGCGTGGGGTGATGGGATTGGCTTATCCAAGGTTAAGAGATTTGCGGGAGGACCGGGAACTGATGCAAAAAGAGGTTGCCGCTTATCTGGGAATCGACCAACGGGTTTACAGCAACTACGAAATCGGAAAACGGGAAATCCCCACCCGCCTGGTTATCGCCTTGGCCGATTTTTACCACACCTCCACCGATTATATTTTGGGACGAACCAATCAAATTGAACCCTACAAAGAATAAGCGAGCCTGGAACGTTCCCGGCTCGCATTGATTTTGTCTGAATTTTTTATTGAAAGCTTTTTGCAGCCATGAAATCGGTTGGATTTGGCTTCGGCATATACTTCTAATAAAGAAAGAAAAACCCGGCGGCAGATTACCGTCGGGTCAGAGACTTATTGGTCTTTTTCCTGGGATTCTTCGCCGGCTTCGTTGTTCTCACTGCCATCTTTCAAGGTCTTCATGGTGGGGAACAACAGCACGTCCCGAATGGCGGGAGAATCGGTGAGGATCATACACATTCGGTCAATGCCGAATCCGATGCCGCCGGTGGGAGGCATACCGATTTCCAGGGCGTTGAGGAAATCCTCGTCGGTGTGGTTGGCTTCCTCGTCTCCTTGGGCAAACAACGCTTCCTGAGCGGCAAACCGCTGGCGCTGGTCGATGGGATCGTTTAATTCGGAGTAGGCGTTGGCCATCTCCCAGCCGTTTAAGAAGAACTCAAACCGTTCCACATAGTCCGGGTTTTCCGGCTTCTTTTTGGTAAGGGGGGAGATTTCCACCGGGTGATCCATCACAAAGGTGGGCTGGATCAGGTGGGATTCCACAAATTCCTCAAAGAAGAGATTGAGAATGTCCCCTTTTTGGTGGCGGTCTTCGTAGTCAATCCCCTTTTCCTTGGCGGCGGCACGGGCTTCCTCCAGGGTGTGGATTTCGTTGAAGTCTACGCCGGAATATTCCTTGACGGCGTCCACCATGGTAATCCGCCGGAACGGCTTGCCCAGATCCATCTCTACTCCGTTATAAGTGATGGTGGTGGTTCCCAGCACTGTCTTTGCTACATAGCGGTACAGGTTTTCGGTCAAGTCCATCATGCCGTGGTAGTCGGTGTAGGCCTGGTACAGCTCCATCAGGGTAAATTCCGGGTTGTGGCGGGTGTCCAAACCTTCGTTGCGGAACACCCGGCCGATTTCATACACCCGTTCCAAGCCCCCCACAATCAGCCGCTTCAGGTACAGCTCCAGCGAGATCCGCAGTTTCAGATCCTCGTTTAGAGCGTTGAAGTGGGTCTCAAAAGGACGGGCGGCGGCTCCCCCGGCATTGTTTACCAAAATGGGGGTTTCCACTTCCATAAATCCTTCCCCCGTCAAATAGGTGCGGATAGCGGAGAGGATCTGGGAGCGCTTGACGAAGGTGTCCCGGACTTCCGGATTCATAATCAAGTCCACATACCGCTGACGGTACCGCTGGTCGGTGTTGGTCAGGCCGTGGAACTTTTCCGGAAGCGGCTGGAGGGACTTGCTCAGCAGGGTCATTTCATGGACCCGCACTGAAATCTGCCCGGTTTTGGTGGTGAACACCTCGCCTTTGACGCCGATGATGTCGCCGATGTCATATTTCTTAAACCATTGGTAGGCCTCGGTCCCCAGGTTGTCCCGTCCTACAAAAAGCTGCATTCGGCCGCTGTTATCCTGCAGGTCGGAAAAACTGGCTTTTCCCATCACCCGTTTCGACATCATGCGGCCCGCCAGGGAGACGGTTTTGCCTTCATATTGATCGTAGTGATCGGTGATTTCCTTGGCGTGGGTATCCACTGGGTAGCTGGTTTGGACAAAGGGGTCCATTTCCGCCTGGCGGAGCTGATCCAGCTTTTCCCGGCGCACCTGCAACAGGTCGCTGAGCTGGGGCTGCTGCGTCTGATTCATCTCGATGATTCCCTCTTCCTGTTTGTTGCTGATTAGTTGCTGCGCTTGAGCTTTAAAATTTCATATTTGGCGGTCCGTCCGCCGGGAAGTTCCGCTTCGCAGACATCTCCTACCTTGTGGCCCGCCAGAGCTTTGCCTACCGGGGAATCTTCGCTGATATACTTTACTTCCCCTGTGGGGTCCACTTCGTTGGAGCTGACCAGATGGAAAATCTGAACCCGGTCTCGATCCAGGTTTTTGACGGTGACTTCAATGCCAAGGCCCACTTTATCCGTGGTGATGTCCTCTTCGCTGACCACAACAACGTGGTTGAGGAAGGCTTCTTTTTCTTTGATCTGGGCTTCCAAAATGCCCTGTTCGTTCATGGCTTCGTCGTATTCGCTGTTTTCCGACAAATCGCCGAAAGAGCGGGCAACTTTGATTTTTTCGCTGACCTCTTTGCGCTTGACGCTTTTCATTTCTTCCAGTTCCGCTACCAATTTGTTGTAGCTTTCCTGTGTTATCTGATATTCCCGTTCGGCCATGGCGGTTCCCTCGCTTTGCATTACAAGAAATTCCCGGCCTTTTTTGGAAAAAAGCCGGGTTGAATAACAGATACATTATAATAGGGTCAAAGTGAATTGTCAAGCGATTCCAAATCTTCCACGGTTTGTTCATTGTTTATTCATGAATATTGCAAAATAACTGCTTTCCTATTGACGGGAATTGTGCTATAGTATAACCTGTATTTGTGCAAACTCACAAAGCAGTCTACTGAGAAGCCTTGATTTGGAAACGCAAACATTTCTATTCCGCCGAAAAAACAGTTTGACGTTGTGCTGTTTTTCCTGGACACCCGGCGGTTCTCGGTCTCTGCCGGTGTGTCGAATCGGCGTTTTTAATACACTGCTTTGTGCCAAAGTGCAAAGTTTAGCAAGATGGAGGAAAGAACCATGATCGAAATTCAAGGTCTGACCAAGCGTTACGGCTCCAAGCTGGCGGTGGATCGGATCTCCTTTTCGGTGGGAAAAGGCGAGATCGTCGGTTTTTTGGGGCCAAACGGCGCTGGAAAATCCACGACCATGAACATCATCACCGGGTATCTCAGCGCTACGGAAGGCCGTGTACTGGTTGACGGCCACGAGATCCTGGAAGAACCCACCGAAGCCAAAAAGTGCATTGGCTATCTGCCGGAACAGCCGCCGCTCTATCAGGACATGACGGTGTGGGAGTACCTGAACTTTATCTACGAGTTGAAAAAGGCCAAAACCGCCAACCGCACCAAGCACCTGGAAACAGTGTGCGGCATGGTGAAAATCAGCCATGTAAAGGACCGAATGATTTCCAACCTGTCGAAAGGTTATAAACAGCGGGTGGGCATTGCCCAGGCTCTGATCGGCAACCCGGAAGTGTTGATTCTGGACGAGCCTACCGTGGGATTGGACCCCAACCAGATCATTGAGATCCGCAGCCTGATTAAATCCCTGAGCCGCAGCCACACCGTGATCCTCTCCACTCATATTTTGAGCGAAGTGCAGTCGGTGTGCGACCGGGTCATTATCATCAGTCAGGGCGTGATCGTGGCGGACGACACCGAACGGAACCTTTCCGAAAAGCTCAGCAGAGACAAACGCTACACTCTGCGGGTAAAGGCGCCCCAAACCGATGCCCTGACAGCTTTGAGCCGGTTGGAGAAGGCGGAAAGCGTCCGTCCTCACGGCCAGAAGGAGCAGGGGGTC
>CAZWNI010000146.1:0-3843 GCA_964635385.1 uncultured Oscillospiraceae bacterium | reverse complement strand
ATGACGCCGGTAGCGATGCCGCCAATGGAGCTGGGCAGAATCACCGTGCGGATCATGTACCATTTGGTTGCGCCGATGCCCAGAGCGCCGGAACGGTAACTCAGCGGAACGGTTTTCAACGCTTCCTGGGCGGTTCTGGTAATGGTGGGAAGGATCATCAAAGTCAGGGTCAGGCAGCCGCAGAGAATGGAGGTTCCCATGCCGCAGACATTTCCGAAAAACACCATGCCGAACAAGCCGAACAAGATGGAGGGAATGCCGGACAGCGTTTCGGTGGTAAATTCAATAATTCTCACTAATTTCCCAGGTTTGGCGTATTCATTCAGGAAGATGGCGCTGCCAACGCCCAAGGGGGTGGCGATTAACAGGGTAATTACAATGATATAAAGGGTATTGATGATGTTGGGCAGAATGCCGTAGGTGCCTTGCAGGAAGGAACGCTGTCCGGTGATGAAGTTGGGGTTGGAGATGATGACCGGCAAGCCCCGGATCACCACATAGATGATAATGCCGGCAATTAAAGCCACGGCGATCAGGGCGCAGAAAATAATCAATGCCCGCAGCACCATATCGCTGGCACGCCTTTTCTTTTTCAAGATGGAGAAATCATTGCTCAGGCTGCTGTTGAACGCAGCGGCGGTTTGGGTACTCATTCCTTCTCCACCCCTTTCTTTAAGACGAGGTTTACCAACACGTTGATAATCATGATGAACGCAAACAGCACCAGGCCGATGGTGAACAGCACCTCACGGTGCAGGCCGGAGGAGTAGCTCATTTCCGACACGATGCCGGTGGTCAAGAAACGCACCGAATTGAAGGGTGCGGGGAGATTGGCCACATTGCCGCAGACCATCACCACCGCCATGGCTTCGCCCAAGGCACGGCCGATGCCCAGCACCACGCCGGTGAGAATGCCGCTTTTTGCTGCAGGAACAGTCACCTTAAAGATGGTCTGGATCTTGCTGGCGCCCAGGGCCAGGGAAGATGCACGGTAGCTCTGAGGCACAGCCCGGAGGGAGGATTCACTGACGTTGATCACCGTGGGCAGGATCATAATAGCCAGCACCAAAATGGCGGAAATCAAGTTCTTGCCGCCGGTCATCTGGTGGCTGGAATCGCCTGCGAAAATAGCTTCCTCAAGGTCGTACATCAGCGGGCAGAGAATGATGGCGCCCAACAGTCCGTACACCACGCTGGGGATACCGGCCAGCAGTTCCACGCAGGGCCGGACAACATTGGCCACCTTGCTGTTGGCAATTTCCGCCAAGAACACCGCAGCCAGCAAGCCGATGGGAACGCCGATGCAGATGGCCAGAGCAGTGCCGAAGATACTGGCCAGAATCAGGTAAGCGATGCCGAAGCTGGGATCGTCAGCGGTAGGGCTCCAAACCGTACCGAACAGAATATCCAGAATCCCCACTTCACTCAAAGCAGGGGTACCGGAAGCAATCAAATAAATGGTTATCGCCGCTACTGCCAGAATGGCGATCATGCCGCAAACAAAGAAGATGATGGTGGCAGTTCGTTCAATGGCCCTCCGGGATTGATTGACCCCCAGAATGGTGGTCTTGCCGGAAGGAGCCACAGCCGGACTGCTGGACTTGACTTTCATGGTGGGCTCCCTTTCCTTTCGCTTCCCTGATTCCGCCCAAAGCAGCCGGGAGAGCGGATCTGCCGGCTGCTTGAACAAAGTCGAGAATCGTTTTTTGCTGAAGTAAATGCGGCTGCTTTCGCTTACTGGGCGTCAGGACCGTCCACAGAGATCAAACCTACCAGGCTGACCACCTGCTGACCCTCTTCAGAGTACACGAAGTCGAAGAAAGCCTGAATCAATTCGCTCTGTTCAGAGATTTCACCCTTGGTGGCCATCACAAAGGGACGCTGCAGAGCGTAAGTGCCAGCCTTGATGTTGTCTTCGGTGGCGTCCACGCCGTCCACCTGGACTGCCTTCACCGTGTCGTCCAGGGCGTCCAGAGACAGGTAGCCGATGGCGCCTTCGGTGGAGGAAACAGTAGTGGCAACGCCGCCGGTGGAATCAAGCTCCTGGGCATATGCGCATTCATCTTCAATACCCAGCAGTTCTTCAAACGCACTCCGGGTGCCGGAACCGGATTCACGGCCTACCACAACGATCTGACGGTCAAAGCCGCCCACTTCGCTCCAGTTGGTGATTTCGCCGGTGTAGATCTGCACAAGCTGTTCCTGGGTCAGATTGGTGACGCCGTTGGCAGGGTTCACCACAACGGCGATGCCGTCAATGGCAACCACGTTTTCCACAATGCCTTCCGCCTTTTCTTCATCGGTCAGGGAACGGGAAGCGTTGCCGATGTCCACAGTGCCGGCGGTTACAGCTTCGATGCCTGCGCCGGAGCCGGTGAACTGAGCGTCAATGGTCACATTGGGGTAAAGTTCCGGGAACACTTCCTGGAGAGCCTGGCAGAGATTCTGCATACTGGTGGACCCGGTCATGGTGATGGTTCCGCTGAGGCTGGTGTCGCCATCTTCGGAAGTGCTGGCAGTGCTGCTGGAGCAGCCGGTGAAAGCAACTGCTGCCATAGCGCCGCACATAGCCAGAGCCAGAAATTTTTTCATATGTTTCATTGTAATTCCATCTCCTGCTTCATTTTTGTTTTGTCCTTTCGACAATGCTGAGTATACCGGTTTTGGGGCTGGTGCGAAACCATAAAGCAGTAAGACTTTTGTAAAATCCATGTAAAGTCAGCCGAAGACCTCAGGAGAATGCAAAATACAGGCAAATAATTGGCGGTTTTTGTGAAATTGCGACAGAACCTTTTCCTTTTCACCTCCTCTCCCCTCCCGGACAAACCAGTTGCCAGACGGTTTCAACGGCATTTTCCGCAGTCGGAACAGCCATTGCAGATCAGTTTGCCGGCGCAGCAGCTGCAGTTTTCCCGGTAATGGGGGGTGTACCAAAACTGCTTCGGTATCTCCGCCCCCAACTGGTTTTTGAGCTTCCAGCAGATGGGTTTCCCTTGAAAGTTCATTCCGGACTTTTGAGCCATTCGGCTTTGCAGTTCTTTGCCGGGCAGATGGTACTGCTTCCCGTCTTTGACGAACACGGTGCCGGTCTCCAAAAAGCAGAAGGTGACATTCTGCTCCACGCACTGCTTTTGCAGCTGCTGCACCCATTCAAAATGGCAGGGCCGGGCCCCGCCGTAGTTTTCTCCCCCGCAAACCACCTGCTGAATCTGACCGGAAGCCAGATACAGGGACAGGTCCACCGGCCCCAAAAGAGGGGCGCACATGACCCCTTTATGCCGGAAAGGGAGCCGGAGCAAAATAGGAATGCGTTCCCGGACACGGCGCTGGTTTTCGCAGGTGACGTTGAGCATCACGTTGTCCCAGCCCTCTCCCCAGCCTTTGGGCAGGCAGTCCGCCACCCGCTGGGGGCGCTTGGTCAGCAGGAAAAACTTCACGTCCGGCCGCTGGCGAATGATTTCCCAGGCGTCCCGCCGCCAGGGGTCCGCCTCCTCCAAAAAGAAATGCGGGGTCATGCACACCCGGATCGGCGCTCCGGTTTGGATCAGGTATCGGCCGGACTTATCCTTCTGCAAGGGGTAGGTAAAGCCTCCTCTGGTACGGTAGATTTCACTGCCGTTTTGCCCCCGCATCCGATCCAGAAAATACATATAGCAATGCTGGCAGCCTTCGCTGCATTTGACACAGCCGTGCCATGGGTTCCAGATATCGTGCATTTTGCCGCTCTCCTCTTTGCCGATCTTGACGGTTTCGTTTGCCCTCATTATACTAATATTATAACAGAAATCAAGGGCAGTTGGGAGGAAACGCCATGGAGCGAAACAACGCAGAAGGGTCCTGCCG
>CAZWNI010000145.1:0-3846 GCA_964635385.1 uncultured Oscillospiraceae bacterium | reverse complement strand
AAAGCTGCTGGGGGTACGAACCCCACGCAGTGGGTTCTGGGGCAAAGCCCCTGCAATGGAAATCATTTTGTTACAAAAACTCTTTCTTTCGCCTTATTGTTGCAAAAAAGTTGTGGAAATAACAAACCGGAATCCGCCCGCCCAACGGCGTAGAGCCGAGGGCGGGTCAATCCGGAAACATCAGGAACCTTTTTTCGACAAGTTGGAATTTGAAATCTTTTCAAATTATAAATATGCCGAAAAATCCATTGACTTCTGCCAATAATATGGTAAACTAGAATCAAGCAGGGCAATGCGAATAGAATTATCTCAGCATATACCCTGAAATTTGGTGAAATAAAATAAAACAGGAGGGATATTATGAATTGGTGGATCTATTTGATTCCGGTGTTAGCGGGGCTGGTGGCGCTGGCCTTTGCGGTGTATTTTGCCCTGTTTATCCGCAGGCAGGAAACAGGCACTGCCCGAATGAAGCAGATTTCCGGCGCCATTTCCACTGGGGCACGGGCCTTTTTGATGTCGGAGTATAAGATCCTGGTGATCTTTGCCGCAGTGCTGTTTGTGGTCATCGGACTGGTGATCAGCTTTCCCACCGCCATCTGCTTTTTGATCGGCGCACTGTTTTCCACCCTGGCGGGGTATTTCGGCATGACGGTGGCCACCATGGCTAACGTGCGCACCGCCAATGCCGCCCGGGCAAAGGGAATGAACCAGGCGCTGAAAATCGCTTTCCGAGGCGGAGCCGTCATGGGGCTGTCCGTGGTAGGCTTAGGCGTGGTAGGCCTGGGACTGATCTTTCTGTTTCTGGTGAACGCCTACGATCTGGCCAGCGATAGCACCATGCTGAACATCTTCACCGGCTTCAGCCTGGGGGCTTCCTCCATCGCCCTGTTTGCCCGGGTAGGCGGCGGCATCTACACCAAAGCCGCCGACGTGGGAGCCGACCTGGTGGGGAAGGTGGAGGCTGGTATCCCGGAAGACGACCCCCGGAACCCCGCCACCATCGCCGACAATGTGGGCGACAACGTGGGGGACGTAGCCGGCATGGGAGCCGACCTGTTTGAAAGCTATGTAGGCTCCATTGTCTCCGCCATTACCCTGGCTTTTGCCGCTTCCTACACCGGCTCCGACGCCATGACCGGAGCGGTGTTCCCCTTGCTGCTCTGCGCCATGGGTATCCTTGGCTCGGTGATTGCCGCCTTCTTTGTCCGGGGCAAGGAACACTCCGACCCCCAGCGGGCCCTGAATTTGGGAGAGTATATCGCCACCGGCCTGGTGATTGTAGGGGGATTTTTGCTTAGCTGGTTTATGATGGGTTCCTTGAGCCCCTTCTGGGCACTGCTGGCCGGTTTGGTGGTAGGCACCGCCATCGGCAAGCTCACGGAACTGTATACCTCCGACAAATATCAGTCGGTGAAGAGCATTGCGGAAAGCTCCAAAACCGGTTCCGCCACCAACATCATCACCGGCCTCAGCGTGGGCATGAAGTCCACCGCCATTCCGGTGCTGTTTATCGTGGCTGGGATTTTGGTGGCATACGCCTTTATGGGCCTGTACGGCATCGCCTTGGCGGCGGTGGGAATGCTCTCCACCACCGGCATTACCGTGGCGGTGGACGCCTACGGCCCCATTGCGGACAACGCCGGGGGCATCGCCGAAATGAGCGAATTGGACCCCCATGTCCGCCAGATTACCGATAAGCTGGACAGCGTTGGCAACACCACCGCCGCCATCGGCAAAGGCTTTGCCATCGGTTCCGCCGCCCTCACCGCCCTGGCTCTCTTTGCCTCCTTTGCGGAGACGGCGGGGATCGCTTCCAACGGCATGAGTATCCTGGACGCCAAAGTGGTGGTGGGACTGTTCCTGGGCGGAATGCTGCCCTTCCTGTTCTCCGCCTTCACCATGAGCAGCGTGGGCCGGGCGGCCAATAAAATGATTGACGAAGTGCGCCGCCAGTTCAAGGAAAAGCCGGGAATTCTCAAGGGTACGGAACAGCCGGACTACTCCCGGTGCGTGGCGATCTCCACCAAAGCCGCCCTGCGGGAGATGGTTCTGCCGGGGGTTATGGCTGTGGCGGCTCCCCTGGCGGTGGGCTTTCTGCTGGGAGTGGAGTGCCTGGGGGGACTGCTGGCCGGGTCGCTGGTCACCGGGGTCATGCTGGCTATCTTTATGGCCAACAGCGGCGGGGCCTGGGATAACGCCAAGAAGTATATTGAGAGCCTGCCGGAGCATGGCAAAGGCTCCGATTCCCACAAAGCCGCTGTGGTGGGGGATACGGTAGGGGACCCCTTTAAGGACACCTCCGGCCCCTCCCTGAATATCCTGATCAAGCTCATGACCATTGTTTCTCTGGTGTTCGTCCCCGCCTTTTTGGCGGTAAACGCCGGAGCCGGCCTGCTGGTGTTCTAGTGGAATCAGCCGCTTCTCAAAACAGGGAGGCGGCGTTTCTGTTCCATTCCCTGGGGGCACCCCATCTGGGAGAAGCATTGGACAAAACCGGCAGATTCCGGTATACTACGAAAAAAGACCTGCCTGTCCCCAAAGGCGGGACAGACCGTTAGGAGGCAACCAATATGATGTATGATTTTACCTACTATAACCCCACCAAAATCTATTTCGGCAAAAACGCCCTGGACAATCTGCCGGCAGAGCTGGAACGTTTCGGCAAGACTGTGCTGTTGGTTTACGGCAAGGGCTCGGTAAAAAAGCTGGGGCTGTACGACCAGGTGATGGAACTGCTGAGCCGGGCGGGGAAAAGGGTGGTGGAACTGCCGGGCATTCAGTCCAACCCCACCTATGCCCAACTGCAAGAGGGAGCCAGGCTGGTCCGGGAACACCAGGTGGATTTGATTCTGGCAGTGGGCGGCGGCTCTGTCATCGACTGCTCCAAGGGCATTTCGGTGTCCGCTTACTGCGAAGGGGATCCCTGGCAACGGTACTGGGTGGACATGGAAGAAGTGGACAACCCTGTAGTGCCGGTGGGCAGTATCCTCACCATGGCGGGTACCGGCTCGGAGATGAACGGCGGTTCGGTGATCACCAACGAAGCAGTGAAGATGAAAAACGGCCGGGTGTTTGAGCCGGAAGTTTACCCCAAGTTCTCCATACTCAACCCGGAGTACACCTACACCGTCCCGCAGTATCAGATGGTCAGCGGCATTTTCGACACCATGTCCCACCTGATGGAGCAGTATTTCTCCGGGGAGGACGACAACACCACCGATTACCTGATTGAAGGAATTCTGGATTCCCTGATCCACAGCGCCCGGGAAGCCCTGGCGGACCCCCACAGCTACCAGGCCCGGAGCAACATTATGTGGTGCGCCACTCTGGGCTTGAACACCATGACCGGCCTGTCCAAAACCCAGGACTGGGAGGTACACAACATCGAGCATCAAATCGGCGCTTACACCAACTGCGCCCACGGTGCGGGACTGGCGGTGGTGTCGCCCCACTATTACCGTGCGGTAGCACCTTATGGTTTGGATCAGTTTGTCCGGTTCGCCCAAAAGGTATGGAAGGTGGATACGGTCGGTATGACCAAGGAGCAGGCCGCCAACGCCGGCATCGATCGGTTGGAGGCATTCATTCAGGAACTGGGCCTTCCCGCCACCCTGCGGGAGCTGGGAGTCACCGGCCCGGAGATGGTGGAGGACATCGCCAATTCCACCTACCCCGGCGGCGGCTACAAAAAGCTGGAAACGGCGGATATTTTGGAAATCTTAAAACAGGCGTATTGATGGAAGGATAGATAAATCCCGGCGAGTTTGCGGCTCGCCGGGATTTTAGGTTGTAGAAAAACCCTCCATGTTGTGAGACAACAGAGGTAGATGGAACTCTTGCCTC
>CAZWNI010000144.1:0-3894 GCA_964635385.1 uncultured Oscillospiraceae bacterium | reverse complement strand
TGGCTGCCAGCGCCGTGCAGCGCTGATTGTCCGGCGTTTGAAAAAACTTGCTGTGAAAGCAATATGATGCAATACTTTTCATTTTTCTTTCAAATTTTGACTTATTTGAAAAAGTTCTTGACAAAGAGCGATTTATGCAGTAAAATAAGTCTTGCGTTCTTGAGAGAAAACAAGAAAGCACCGTCGGGGTGTAGCGCAGGTGGTAGCGTGCTTGAATGGGGTTCAAGAGGTCGCGAGTTCGAGTCCCGCCACTCCGACCAGATGTAATCCGTCACTGGAGTAATCTGGTGACGGATTTTTTATTTGCAAAAGCGCATTGCAGCAGCTATGGCAAAGAAACCATAAGCAAGCAGTTAGCTTCCGGTTCCTCTGTATACATTTCCTTTGCATTCCTTCCAGAATCCACCTTTTCCTCCGCATCTCCGCCCTGCTGTTTGGGCAAATTGACACCGATAAAAAGAAAAGAACATCGTACTGTATAATTGTTCCGGTCTGTTACTGCTCAGCATTCATATGGTTGGCAATGGCTCTTGCTGCAAAAATTGCATTCTATTCCTTATAAAAAACCGAAGCGATCCCAGCGGGTGCTTCGGTTTCCTGATTGGATATTGTTTATTCCTCCGAGGAAGGCTCTTCGGAAGGATCGGTTTCCGGCTGCTGTTCAAATTCCTTTTTCAGCCGGGAGCCGCACTGATTGCAGTAAACGCTGTCCATCGGATTGCGGCTGCCGCAGGCGGAACATACCGTCATCTTTTTCAATGCGGCAATCTGACCTTGCAGCTTTTTTTGCAGCTTCAAATTGGCGGTAATATCCTGGCAGAGATTGTCAATCAGATCCAGATCCTCATAGTCCTTTTCCTTCATGCTGTATACACTGCTGCCCAGCTTTTGATACAAAGCCCGCAGACGGCCCTGCTGTTTGGAAATTTCCAGCCGCAGCTTAGAAACTTCCACTACCTCTTCGGTTTTGGTAACCGCTTTATCGGCAAAATCCTTAGCAACATCCTTAATTTCATCCAATCCCATGAGTAAGACTCCTTTCCGGATAAATTCTAATTTCATTATAACCAGATTTTCCCCAAGATTCAATGGGTATTTTATGAACGCCTGTAAACACTCATTCCCCTTGTTGATAAAACCGGTCGATTTCCTCTTTCCGCTCCATCAATTCTTGAAACCGGGTCACATACTCAAAGGGGTACTTATGATTGAAAATCCGATGCACCTTCTTTTCCCCAGGGCGGATAAGCTTGGTCACTGCGCCCCCGCCGGCGGCCAGCACCGAATGCACTTCGTCCATCATGTAAATGTTGTAGGTGCAGATCATGCCGGGCTTGGCGTAGCCCACATTTTCCAGGTTTTCCAGGGTGTTTTTCTGGCGGTAAAGGTAATAGGGCAGATAGCCCGCCTGGGTCAGGGCGTCGTAGGCGTACTCCACCATCTCTCCTACCTGCCTCTGTCCCCCGGACAGTTCAAACTGCTGCTGGGAAAACAAATCTGCGCTGCGCTTGATGGTCAGGGTATGGACGGTGATGTTCCCGGGGTCCAGGGCAATGGCGGCGTCCAGAGAACGGCGGAAGGATTCCAGGGAATCCCCGGGCAGCCCGGCGATGAAATCCATGTTCACCACCTGAAATCCCGCTTCTTTTGCCATTCGAAAGGCTTCCACAGCCTGAGCGGCAGTGTGGGGGCGCTGGGAAAGGGCCAGCACTTCATCGTTGAAGCTCTGGGGATTCACCGACACCCGGTTCACCCCGTGGGCACGCATCACCGCCAGTTTTTCCGGGGTGATGGTGTCCGGGCGGCCGGCTTCCACAGTAAATTCCTCCAATTCCCTTACCGGGAAACACTCCTCCACGCAGGTCAGCAGCCGCTCCAACTGGGGTGCGGAAAGGGTGGTGGGGGTGCCCCCGCCGATGTAGACGGTGTGGAGATGAAGGCGGTTCTTCTCCACCTTATCCCGAAGCAGGCGGATCTCCACCAACAGTTTTTCCAAATATTCCGCCAGCAGCGCTTTGGATTTGGCACCGGCGGTGGAGTGGCTGACAAAGGAACAGTACCGGCACCGGCTGGGACAGAAGGGAATGGCAATGTAGACGCTGACGCTTTCCCGGCGATTTTTCGCTAAAATGGGGCGTTGCTGCTCCACGATGGTGCGGCAGAGGGCAATCTTCTTTTCCCCGGCGTGGAACCGGGTGCGGAAATACTCCTCCGCCTGCGCCATGGCGTCCCCCTGGGCCAGCCGCTTTTCCATGGTCTTTACCGGACGGATACCGGTGGACATTCCCCACTGGGGCGTGACGCCGGTGAACTCCACCAGGGTGAAGTACAGCAGTTCCGCCAGAAGGTGTTCGGTTTCCTTATCGTCCAGAGATCCGTCCACCAGCCGGTCCCGGCTCAGGGTTTTCTCCCGGATATTCAGGGAAACGGTCAGCCGGTTCTGCGCCCCTGCCGGCTCCAATTTGGTGTAGACGTACTCCCCTTCTGGAATCCGGTCCTCATAACAGAATCGGAACCGGACAAAGGGGAGAAAGATTTTCGCTGTGGCTTCGGTTTCGTATTTATAAGTGTGACCCGCCAGCACCAGGGTGATTTCAAAGTGGTGGAAAGCGGGAATTTGAGCCGGTTCAGAAGAAGTCGTCATAGCTGATCCTTCCCAAATAGGGATTGGTTTTTCGTTCGTAGTCCAATGTCGTTTCTTCCTCATGGCCGGGAAGCACTCGATAGTTTCCTTCCAGATCCGCCAATTTATGGAGGGACTGGACAATCTGGGCGTGGCTGCCTCCGTAAAAATCGGTGCGGCCGCAGCTTCCGGCAAAGAGGGTGTCCCCGGAGAACATGGTATCCCCGCAAAGGTAGACGCAGCTTCCTTTGGTGTGGCCGGGGGTATGAATGCAGTGGAAGGCAAGCTCGTCCAAAGTCACATCCTGGCCGTCCTCCAAAGAGATGGCGGAAATGGGGCGGAATTCCCCAAAGGGCTGGTGAAAGACGTAAAACTTGGTGGAATCGGTAATCAGTTCCTGATCTTCCTTGTGAATATACACCTGGGCCCCCGTGGCATCCACCAGGTCATTCACCGCCATAGCGTGATCGAAATGGCCGTGGGTCAGAAGGATTTTTTTCAGCGTCCAGCCCTTTTCCTGCAAAAGAGAGAGGACGTTGGAAGCGTTGTCCCCGGGGTCGATGGCCACGGCGTTTTTCTGCCGGGTGCCCACCAGGTAGCAGTTGGTCTGGATCATGCCCAGTTTCGTGGCTATAATCTCCATACATCAAACTCCTTCCACCCGGCTGTCCATCATCAGGGTCACCGGGCCGTCATTGACAAGGTGCAGCTTCATATCCGCCCCGAACTCTCCGGTTTGGATAGTTTGGATCTCATATTGACCCAGCCGCTCAATAAAGTATTCATACAGGGGAACGGCCTGTTCCGGTCGGGCGGAGCGGATAAAGCTGGGCCGGCGGCCGCTTCGCCAGTCGCCCCCCAAGGTGAAATTGCTCACCACCAGAACGCTCCCCCCAACCTGCTCCAAAGACAGGTTCATTTTGCCTGCATCGTCGGTAAAAATCCGCATCTGGGCGATTTTTTTAGCCAGCAGATCGGCGTCCTGTTGGGTGTCCCCTTCCATAACCCCCAGCAAAACCACAATGCCCTGGCCGAGAGAACGGGTATCTTTCCCCAAAATTTCCACCGGAGCCGACTCCGCTCGTTGTATCACTGCACGCATTGCTGTTCCTCCTGGTTTTTACTTTCCGCTGCGCTCCACCGAAATCACGCTCTGCACCTTGCTCAGCTTCTGCATGATCCGCTTCAAATGCTCCACTCCCTGAATGGAGATGGTAACCACCAAAATGGCGTTGCCATTTTTCAACTGCCGGGCGCTGCATTCCCGCAGA
>CAZWNI010000143.1:0-3973 GCA_964635385.1 uncultured Oscillospiraceae bacterium | reverse complement strand
CCGGCAATGACCTGATTGGCTACCTGGTGAGAGGCGCTGCCCGGACGGGTGCTTCCCAATACAGCTAGTAAGGTTTTCATAGAGATTCCTCCCAAAAATAAAATCATTCTGCGGTAAAGCAGTGAATGTCAAAGGATACCCGGCAGGTCAGGGATTCCACTTTGCTCAGGGCTTCCTTTCCCTTGCGGGGCGTTTTCCAATAATAAGGGGTCATTTGGAATAAGGCTTGAATGGCCTGAGGGGTTTTCAGGTGCATGGTGTAGTCTACCGGCAGGATTTCCAGGTAGCGAAACCCCGGGTACTCCACCTTTTTTTGGGGGTTTTCATAGGGAGTCTCGTAGAGGATCTCCTTCAGCTCCCATAAATGCCTGGCTCCCGGCACCACATAGAAAAATCCTCCGCCCGGTTTCAGGATTCGATGGAACTGGCCAATGTCCAGAGGAGAGAATACGTTCACCAGCAGATCGGCAGTGCAGTCCGGCAGAGGAATGCGGTGGACGCTGGCTACCGCAAATTCCCCCTGGGGAAGCTGCCTGGCCGCCCGGCGCAGGGCAAATTTGGAGATGTCAAACCCTGCCGCCTTTGGCTGAAGCCCTTCCTGCTCCAGAGTTTGGTACAGCCCGGCGGTGTAGTACCCCTCTCCGCAGCCGCAGTCCACCAGAACCGGCTGTTTCCGCTTCCGGCAGAAATTCAAAGCTGCCTGCTCCAGGGCCTGACGCAGGGGCAGGTAGTATCCGGCGGCCAGAAACTGACTTCTTGCCGCCACCATTCCCGGATCGTCTCCGGGGAATTTGGCGTGTTTTTGTCCCACCGGCAGCAGGTTGGCGTAGCCTTCTTTGGAGAGGTCGAAGCAGTGCCCTTTGGGACAGAATAAACTGCCGCCCCGGCGGGTCAGCTCCCCTCCGCAAAGAGGGCAGCAGAACAAACTGGTTTTCATCGTTTCCTCCCGGCCGCACCTTTGGTTTGGAGCCATTGGCTCCGGCGGTGCAGCTTACGAAAAAATGCGACCGCACCAAGAGGACGGCCGCAGAAGAGATTGTGATCATTTATCTTTCTCATTGTTTACCAAAAGACGATTGACCAGGCTTTCCACCAATTTCAAATCGGTTTCGTTCAAGCTGCGAAACTTTTTGAAAGTTTTGGCCAACAGTTCCGGGTTCTCCTGACCTTCGTCAAAAAAATCGGCAGGAGTAATGTTGAAATAATCACAGATGGATAAAAATTCTGCCATGGAAGGCAGGCTTTTGCCGGAAGAAATATTGTTAATGTATCCTCGGCTGTGTCCCAGATCATAACTCATCTGATATTCGGAAACGCCTCGCTTCAGACGAAGTTCAGTAATTCTGGAACGAACAAAAGAATTGTTCATGCTTCTCACCTCTCTAATATAATACCGTAGATGTACTAAATACTAGCCGTTTTTTTAAGGTTGTTTATAAAAAGCAAACATTGATTTGTAGCTTTTTCTAAAAATATGCACAAAATATAAACAACTGTTAAAATTTTATTTTAGCAAAAATGAATGCAGCCAGCGTCTGATTTTGGCGAAAATCAGACAATTTTGGGACAAATAATTTTGCCGTTCTCATATGCAGAAATGAAAAAACACCGCCGCCATTTCCTTTGCGGCCCGGTCGGGGATATTCAAAAAAAGTATAGTTTTTGGAAGGTTCTTGGCGGAATGCAAAACAAATTTCGGTGAAAAGAGTGAATTTTGTCTATTGTTATAAAAAGAAAGAAACGTCTTGAAATTCCAAAAAAATCAGTGTATACTGATAAGGAGTTGAAGAGAACTTAGAAATCGAAGGGAACTGCAACAATTAACAGAATATTAGGAGGGGCATTATGCAGGAATATACCAATAGTCAGGAAGCGCTGGCGGCGGTGGATCAGAGCAAGTCCTTTGTCATCGCCAACCTGAATGATTTTGACGAAGTCGCCCACAAAAACGTTCATAATTGCTATGAGTTGTTTTACGCCCAAAGTTCCGGAGGCAAGCTGCTGATCGACAATCGCAACTATTTGGTGGAGCGGGGCAGCTTGTTTTTCATCAATGATTTTGAAAGCCACTTTTTTACCGCAGAAAAGACCAATATGTACCAGCGCAAGGTGCTGTACATTCATCCGCCTTTTTTGCGCCGGCTTTCCACCCCTCAAACCGATCTGACCCAGTGTTTTCAGCGGGACGGCGCGGAACACTTCAGTCACAAAGTGCTGTTGAGTAAGTCCCAGCAGAGCCAAGTGAATCAGTTGCTGCAACGCCTGTCCTCCACATCTACTGGTTACGGCCAGGACATCATGGAACAGAGCGTGTTCTGCGAGCTGATGGTGCTGCTCAACCAGCTTTTCACCCAATCCATGGAGGAGAGCCAGCAGCCTGCCTCCAGCAATGAAACCAGCCTGGTGGACGATATTATCAAGTATATTAACGAAAACATCACCGACCGGCTGCAAATTTCCATTATCGCCGCCCATTTCTACCTCAGCGACGCCTATGTCTGCCGGGCCTTCAAAGCCCAGACCGGCACTACCATCAATAAGTATATTACCGCACGGCGGATCACCATTGCCAAGCAGTACCTGGCCAAGGGCAGCACGGTGCTCAACGCCTGTGAAAAGAGCGGGTTCCGGGATTATACCAACTTTGTGAAGGCTTTCACCAAGCTGGTGGGCATTTCCCCCAAGAAATACGAAAAGCTCCACGCCCAGGAACGGGCGCCGAAAAAACGGACATGAAATACGGTTTTGTAGCGGACGCTGTGTTTTTGCAGCGTCCCAACCGTTTTATTGCCCAAGTATTGTTGAATGGACAGGAAGAAACGGTGCATGTGAAAAATACCGGCCGCTGCAAAGAACTGCTGGTGCCGGGAGCCAGGGTGTACCTGGAACAGGGGCAAAACCCCGCCCGGAAAACAAAGTGGGATTTGATTGCCGTTCAAAAGGGGAACCGGCTGATCAACATGGATTCCCAGTTGCCCAATCGGGTGGCAGAGGAGTGGCTGACCCAAGGGGGATTGGGACACTTCTCCCAACTGCTCCGGGAACAGGCCTGGGGCGCTTCCCGGCTGGACTTCTGCCTGAAAGATGGGAACCGCATCAAATATGTTGAGGTCAAAGGAGTGACTTTAGAGAACGAGGGAAGGGTCTATTTCCCCGACGCCCCCACCGCCCGGGGCGTGAAACACATAGAAGAGCTGACCCGTATCCGGCAGGAAGGCATGGAAGCGGCGGTGCTGTTTGTGGTGCAGATGAAAGGGGTTTCTTCCTTTTCCCTCAACGATGTCACCGATCCGGCTTTTGGAAAGGCGCTGCGGCAAGCGGCGGCTGCCGGGGTAGAGGTGGGAGCCATTGACTGCCGGGTGCGGCCGGATGAGGTGACACCGGGGCAGCGGGTGCCGGTGGTGCTGTAATGGAACTGTGTTTGGTCCGGCTTTTGAAAAGGCTGGACCTAAACTTTACTTTTTCTATAGCCTGCGAAACGTCTTTGGACATTTCGTCGTCCCATCTTGACGGCCAAAAGGCCGGCCGTGGTGCTGCCGCAGGCAGTGGGCAGAGTCAAGCTGGAATTCATCTTCAGAAGCATAAAAAATTTGCCTTGAACCGGGAATGACCCGATACAAGGCGTTTTTGTTTTTGTCGTTTCTTTCGGATACTTATTCGGAAGTATGGGCAAACTGTTGACCTTCCCCGGATTCGCCATTGGAACGGTTTTTTGATTCCAGGTGCCACCGGTTATGGCTACAATAGCCATCTGCCTAAGACCCTAATAACACTTTTATAGATTGTTTGCAGGGTTCTACCCTGCACAGTTTGTCGAAAAAGGTTCTTGATGTTTCCGAATTGACCCGCCCTCGGCTCTGCGCCGTTGGGCGGGCGGATTCCGGTTTGTTATTCCCACGACTTTTTTGCAACAATAAGGCGTAAGAAAAAAATTTTTGAAACAAAACAATTCCTATGCAGGGGCTTTGCAGAA
>CAZWNI010000142.1:0-3989 GCA_964635385.1 uncultured Oscillospiraceae bacterium | reverse complement strand
TTTTGCAACAACAAGGCGAAAGAAAGAGTTTTTGTAACAAAATGATTTCCATTGCAGGGGCTTTGCAGAACCCACTGCGTGGGGTTCGTATCCACCGCGTGGGATTCGTACCCACTGCGTGGGGTTCGTACCCCCACAAGCCTTTGAGAAAGACGAAACAAGCCTCCGGCGTGTTTCTGACCTAAACTTCACTTTTTCTACAGCCTGTAATTTGAAAAAATTTCAAATTCTACAAAAAAATCCCCCAAACTTTTACGTTCAGGGGAAGAAAATTCAGCCGTGTTCCGCTTGGTTCCGTTCTTCTTTCAACCGCTTTTTCATACCGGCAAGGATAATGTCCCTGGCTTTGGCGGCGTCTTCTTTGGACAGAGGCGGCACCTGTTCCAGAGGGTAGGGAATGCCCAAGGCTTTGTACTTCACCTTCCCCATATCATGGTAAGGCAGTACATCAAGCGCTTTGATGGTTTTCAGCCCGGCGATAAATTCCCCCAGGGCAAACAGGTCTTTGGGGTCGTCGGTGATTCCCGGCACCACCACATGGCGAATCCAGATGGGAATCCCCTTTTGGGCCAGGTACCGGGCGAAGGCCAGAATCCGGTCGTTGGGCTGGCCGGTGAGAGCCAGGTGCTTTTGAGGGTCTATCTCCTTGATGTCCAGCATCACCAGGTCGGTGACCGAAAGCAGGGCGTCCATTTTTTGGGTATGCTCCGGGTCAAAGAGAATGCCGCTGGTGTCCAGGCAGGTGTGAATTCCCTTGCACTTTGCCTGGGTAAACAATTCCGTAACGAACTCCATCTGCACCAAAGGTTCTCCCCCGGTGACGGTAATGCCGCCCCGGCAGAACTCCTTGCACCCGTCGTACTGCCGCAAAATTTCCTCCACCGTCATGGGCGTTTTTTTGCGGATCTCCCAGGTGTCCGGATTGTGGCAATACTGACAGCGCATGGGGCACCCTTCCAAAAACACCACGAACCGAATCCCTGGGCCATCCATGGCGCCGAAACTCTCCAGGGAATGGACATAGCCAATCATCAAACCGCCTCCTGAACCAGCAAAAAGGAACAGGGTGTTCCTGCTCCTCCTGCTGGAAAAAATTTCAACTTACAGAGATTCGTGGAAGGTCCGGCTGATGACGTCGTCCTGCTGTTCCTTGGTGAGTTTGACGAAATTCACCGCATAACCGGACACCCGAATGGTGAGCTGGGGATACTTCTCCGGGTGCTTTTGGGCGTCCAGCAGGGTATCCCGGTTCAGCACGTTGACATTCAAATGGTGGCCGCCTTTTTCCACATAACCGTCCAGCAGATCCACCAGATTGTTTACTTGATTCTGATTGGCTTCCATATAAATACCTCCTGTTTGATGGTAAACCTGAAATCAACCAATGTTACTTTGCATCGTCATCAATGCCCTGATGCAGGGTGGGCTCCCGGCAGGCGCAGTTCCCGGTCTGGCAGGCGGAGGTGTTTTGGGTTTCATAGGAAAGCCCCTCCCCTTCTGTTCGGGTAAAGTTTACATGGCCGGAGCCCTGTTCCATGAGCCGGTCCAACAGATCCACCAGCTCGTCTACCTCTTTTTCTTCCGGATTCATTGAAAACGCCTCCTTTCCAAAAGGCAAACTCAATCCTCCTTGGCCAGCAGGTCCAGATCCAGATCCCCCATAAACACCTTATCGTTTTTGCCCAAGGCGTCGGGAATGATGGTGAAGGTGTTGCTGATGCCGTCCTGGGCGTCCCGGAACGGCAGGCGGCTGACGCTGGACAGGCTGGCCGCCGCACCGTGGGTATCCCGGCCGTGCATGGGGTTGGCTCCGGGCGCCAAGGGCACGCCCATCTTCCGACCGTCGGGGGTGTTGCCGGTTTTCTTGCCGTACACCACGTTGGAAGTGATGGTGAGAATGGACATGGTGGGCACACTGTGGCGGTAGGTGTGGTGCTTGCGGATCATATCCATGAACTTGTGGACAATTTCCACGGCAATATCGTCCACTCGGGGATCGTTGTTGCCGTATTTGGGGAAGTCCCCTTCCACCTCGTAATCCACCACAATGCCGTTTTCGTCCCGGACGCACTTCACCTTGGCGTACTTTATGGCGCTGAGGGAGTCCGCCACTACGCTTAACCCGGCGATGCCGGTGGCGAAGTAGCGCTTCACTTCCCGGTCATGGAGGGCCATCTGCAACTTTTCGTAGCAGTATTTGTCGTGCATATAGTGAATAATGTTCAGGGTGTTGACGTAAAGGCCTGCCAGCCATTCCATCATCTGCTCATACTTTTCTATCACGTCGTCGTAGTCCAGGTAATCCCCTTCCACGGGACGGTATTTGGGGGCCACCTGAATCTTCAGCCGTTCGTCCACCCCGCCGTTGATGGCGTAAAGCAGGCACTTGGCCAGATTGGCCCGGGCGCCGAAGAACTGCATCTCCTTGCCCACCCGCATGGAGGACACACAGCAGGCAATGGCGTAGTCGTCGCCGTGGATGGGGCGCATCAAATCGTCGTTCTCATACTGGATGGAGGAGCACTTGATGGACATCTTGGCGCAGTATTCCTTGAATTTCCGGGGCAGTTTTTTGGCCCACAGCACCGTCATGTTGGGTTCCGGGGCGGGGCCCAGGTTGTCCAGGGTGTGGAGATAGCGGAAGGAGTTTTTGGTCACCATGTGGTTGCCGTTGACGTCCACACCGCCGATGGATTCGGTGACCCAGGTGGGGTCGCCGCTGAACAACTCGTTGTATTCCGGGGTCCGGGCAAACTTCACCAGCCGCAGTTTCATAATAAAGTGGTCGATGAGCTCCTGGGCCTGCTGTTCGGTGAGGACGCCTTTCTCCAGATCCCGCTGGATATAGATGTCCAGGAAGGTGGAGGTGCGGCCCAGACTCATGGCGGCGCCGTTCTGTTCCTTGACGGCGGCCAGGTAGCCGAAGTACAGCCACTGCACCGCTTCCTTGGCGTTCTTCGCCGGCTGGGAGATGTCAAGCCCATAGATCTCTCCCAGCTTTTTCAAATCGTGAAGGGCGTTGATCTGGTCGGAAAGCTCTTCCCGCAGGCGAATGTTTTCGCTGGTCATTCGCACCAGGGAGGTGTCCTTCTGTTTCTGTTTGTCCTCAATCAGACGGTCCACCCCGTACAGGGCCACCCGGCGGTAGTCCCCGATGATCCGGCCCCGGCCGTAAGCGTCCGGCAGGCCGGTGATGATGGCGCTTTTCCGAGCCAGCCGCATTTCCGGCGTGTATACGTCAAACACGCCCTGGTTGTGGGTCTTGCGGTACTTGGTGAAGATGTCCACCACTTCCGGGTCCACATGGTAGCCGTTGGTTTCACAGGCGTTCATGGCCATTCGAATGCCGCCGAAGGGCTGCAACGAACGCTTGAAGGGCTTGTCCGTCTGGAAGCCCACAATCTGTTCCAGGTCTTTATTCAAATAACCGGGGCCGTGGCTGGTGATGGTGGAGACAATTTTGGTGTCCATATCCAGCACACCGCCGGTTTCCCGCTCCTTTTTGGACAGCTCCATGACTTGCTCCCACAGCGTTTTGGTGGCTTCGGTGGGCGGGGTGAGGAAGGACTCGTCCCCATCGTAGGGGGTGATGTTTTTCAGGATAAAGTCCCGAACGTTGATGGTGTGGTCCCATTTGCCGGGGGTAAAACCTTCCCATTCCGGGCAGAACAAATGCTTCATTGGCCATTCACTCCTTTGATTTCAAAAGCGGATAAATTGTAGTCTTGCCGCAAAACGCCACAAGATATTGTATCCTATTGTGCGTCTGATTATACCATACTAAATCAGTGTAGTCAATGGGATTTTCCGAAAAAAAGGCAGATTTCCAAAAATTTCCCGTAAAAGGGCGGCATTTTTCTCCGTCCCTTGAATCCAAAAATTTCTGAAACCGCCTGGTTGAGAGAAAAAAGGATAAAAGATGTGCAGTTTGTCAAAAAAGGTCATTGGCGGCCTTGGCCCCCTCTGATGAGGGGGCTGTCTGCGAAGCA
>CAZWNI010000141.1:0-4040 GCA_964635385.1 uncultured Oscillospiraceae bacterium | reverse complement strand
GGTTTGATCCAAACTTTAAGTAACCTTTACTTTCTCTTTCGCCAGATACTTCTCCACAAACCCCAGCACCCTCTCCCGGTACAGCTCCGGCTGCCGGGCATAGGCCTGGGTGTGGCTGGCGTCCTCCACCCGCAGATACTCCTTCTCCCCGGCGGCAGCCTCAAAGCATAAGTCCTGCATATAGGGCTGTACAAAGGCGTCCATGCTGCCGTGAATGAACAGCACCGGCAGCTTGGTCTTTTTCAACTGCTCCACGCTGGAGGCTTCCCGGAAATCGTATCCCGCCACTATCCTGGCCACCCAGCTGGCCTGGTGCAGCAGGGGGAAGGCGGGCAGATGGAAGATGGTTTTCAGCTCGTCCCGGAAGATTCGCTCCACCGAAGCGTAGCCGCAGTCCTCCACCACCGCTTTCACGTTGTCCGGCAGGTTCTCCCCGGCCGTCATCATCACCGTGGCCGCCCCCATCGACACACCATGGAGGACAATCTCCGCCTCCGGGTCCTGCGCCAGGATTTTTTGAACCCAGCACACCATGTCCCGGCGTTCCAGCCAGCCCATGCCGGTGTACTTCCCTCCGCTTTCGCCGTGGGCACGCTGATCCGGCAGCAGCAGATGGAACCCTTCCTTTAAGTACATTCCGGAATAATCCAGCATATCCCGCCAAGTACACATATACCCGTGCACCAAAATCACCCACCGATGACCGGCCTGCAAATACGCCTTGGCCGTCAGGGGCACGCCGTCCTCTGCGCTGACCTGCCACACCTCCTCTTGGGTTTGAGCCAGCAAAAGCCGGTTCTCCGCCCGAATCCGAGCTTCATTGTCTTCTATCATCTTCTGCCGTTGGGGATATTGTTTCGGCTGCTCCCGTTCCGTTCTTGGAATCAGGGAGGCGTCCCATGCCTTTTTCCGTCCCACTGCCAGCCGGACGAAAAACATTCCCACAACGAAAGTGATTCCGATTCCCAGCAGAAAAAAGGCTGCCACACCGGCAGCCCCAATCAGCAATATCAACCAAACTTCCATGACTAAAACTCCTGACTGCGTCCTTTTTCACATCTTGTCCCCCGGCTTACGGCTCGAACAGTTCCCCCTGTTTCTCGTACCGGGCAATCCGGGTGATCCGGTTGTTTTCATCTACAAACACCACCTTGGGCCGGTAGCTCTCGGCCTGCTGGGGCTTCATGTCAATGTAGCTCATGAGGATCACTTTGTCCCCTGCTTTGGCGCAGTGGGCCGCCGCCCCATTGAGGCAGATCACCCCGCTGCCGGGTTTCCCCGCAATGAGATAGGTGATCAGCCGGGCGCCGTTGTCGATATTGGCCACCTGCACCTGCTGGTATTCCTGCATTCCCGCCGCTTCCATCAGATCGGCGTCTACGGTAATGCTGCCGATGTAGTCCTTCTCCGCCTGGGTCACAGTGGCCCGGTGGATCTTTCCTTGAAGCATGGTAATTTTCACTGCCGGTCTCCCTCCGTAATGAAGTTGTCGATCAGTCTGGTTTTTCCAATGTACACCGCCATGGCAAACAGGGTGCCGGGAACCACGGTGCGGGCGGGGCGCAGGTCGATGTCATCTACCGCTTCCACATAGTCGATTCTAGCAAGGGGTTCCCCCTGAATATGCTCCTTCATGGCCGCCACAATGACGCCGGCGTCGGTTTCTCCCTGGGCCGCCTTCTCCTGCCCCAGTTTCACCGCCTGGCTCAGCACCAAAGCCGCCTTTCTTTCATCGGGATTGAGGTAGACGTTCCGGGAGCTTTTGGCCAGCCCGTCCACTTCCCGGACAATGGGACAGCCCACAATGGTAACCCCCAGATCCAAATCCCGGTTCATCTTCCGGACAATGGCCAACTGCTGGGCGTCCTTCTGGCCGAAGTAGGCCCGGTCGGCGTGGGTCAGCCCGAAGAGCTTGCACACCACGGTGCAGACTCCCTGGAAGTGGGTGGGGCGGGTTTTGCCGCAAAGCACCCCGGTCATGGATTGGTCCATGGCGATGGTGGTGCCAAACCCCTGGGGGTACATCTCTTCCGGGGTGGGATAGAAGATCAGGTCCACCCCCATCTGGCGGCAGAGCTGCCGATCCCGCTCAAAGTCCCTGGGGTAGGCTTCCAGGTCTTCTCCGGGGGCAAACTGGGTGGGATTGACAAATACGCTGACCACCACCCGGTCGCACTCCTGCCGGGCACGGCGGATCAGGCTGGCATGTCCTTCATGGAGATACCCCATGGTGGGTACCAGCCCAATGACTTCCCCGGCGTTTCTCCAGCCGTCAATTTCCTGCTTTAACTCTTCCTTGGTGGCCGCAACCACGATTTCCATGGAAAACTCCCCTTCTGTTTCTACAATTCGTAATAACAATACTTTATTCTACAATCAGTACAGCTTTTTCAACACGTCTTCCTCCATCCCGAAGCTGTGGGCCTCATCGGGATAGTTCCCTTCCTTCACCTGGCGGTTGTACTCGGCAAAGGCGTTTTTCATCACTTCTCCCACTTCGGCGAACCGTTTGACGAATTTGGGGGTGTAGTCGTCAAACATTCCCAGCATATCCTGGTACACCAAAACCTGCCCGTCACAGCCTGCTCCGGCGCCGATGCCAATGGTGGGGATACTCAGCCTGCTGGTAATCAGCGCCGCCAGTTTTGCCGGCACGCACTCCAAGGTCAGGGCAAAGGCCCCTGCCTCCTCCACCGCCAAGGCGTCCTCCAGCAGTTTCTTCGCGGCGGCCTCGGTTTTGCCCTGAATCCGGTAGCCGCCCAGGGTGTGGATAGATTGGGGGGTCAGCCCCAAATGCCCCATCACCGGAATGGAAGCGGCGGTAATGGCCCGGATCTGAGGCGCAAATTCCTTCCCGCCTTCCAGCTTCACCGCCTGGGCATGGCCTTCCTTGACCAGCCGGCCGGCGTTTTTCACCGCATCGTACACCGAAGTCTGGTAGGACAGGAAAGGCATATCCACCACCACCAAGGCGTTCTTCACCCCTCTGGCTACGGCGGCGCCGTGGTGGATCATGTCCTCCACCGTCACCGACAGGGTATCCTCATACCCCAGCATCACGTTGCCCAAACTGTCCCCCACTAAAATCCCGTCAATGCCGGCCTGATCCATCAGTTTTGCGGTGGAGTAGTCGTAGGCAGTGAGCATGGAGATTTTCTCTCCCTTTTGTTTGTGATCCAGAAAGGTTACCGCAGTTTGTTTCATAGCAGATCGCTCTCCTTTTTTGCCATGTCCGTTGCAAAAGGGCGGTTCGTCCTCCGGGACGCTTTGTTCACCGGGAAGTTCCGAACCGCTTTTTCTTACATTATAATCATCTGATCTGGAAATGTAAAGGGAACCGCCCTTAGATTATGCTGGGGGTAATGGCCTCATGGTCAAAGGTAATGGTCAGCGTAATATTGGTCCCGTTGAGCTTGCTTCCGAAGGAGGAATCGTTTTCCATCATGGTAAACAGGCTGTCAAAACTCACGGCGATGCACTGCTCGTTGATGGCTTCCTGGCTCACGTCCACATAACTGCGTTCCTTGTAGGAAATTTCCGTGACCTGGCGGGAGGCCATGTCGTAACTCAACACTATAGCCGTCTGGGTTTCTTCTCCCTGGGAGAAGTAGGTGAAGTTGATGGTGCCGGTGCGGCTGTCCACCGCATCGTTGCCTTCATAGGTCACTACCGCCCCCACCATATAGCTGTCCGGGTCGTACTGTTGGGCCAACTGGTCCAGTTCCGGCTTCAAATCGGCAATGGAAGCCGGCTCGGCTTCAATGGAGATGGACACTATTTCATCGCTGGAAGTACCGGAGTCAAACACCGAGCAACCGGTGAACAGTCCCAGCCCCAGCAGAAGGGTGCAGAGCAGTACAGCAATTTTTTTCATAACGGTTTCCTTTCTAAACAAGGAGGTTTTTCAGATAAAAACAAATCCGGGCCCGCCATAAATGACTAAGTCCGGATCTGCATCATGGTGGAGACGATCGGGATCGAACCGACTACCTTTTGAATGCCATTCAAACGCTCTCCCAGGTGAGCTACGCCCCCATGTG
>CAZWNI010000140.1:0-4058 GCA_964635385.1 uncultured Oscillospiraceae bacterium | reverse complement strand
CTCCGTCCAGCGCTTTGCGCTGGCCACCTCCCTCGCAGAGGGAGGCAAGCGTTCCGTCTGCCTCTGTTGTCTCACAACTTGGAGGGTTTTTCCACCGCCTGATTTAACGTTTCACAAAGAACTCCTCGTACCACTTCAAGAACATAAACACCGTCCAGATCTTCCGGCTGTTGTCAAAGCTGCCGGCACGGTGCTGGTCCAGAAGCTGCACCAGATATTCGCTGTTGAAAAACTCGCTGGCGGTGGCGGAGGTGAAGTACCCCTTCACCAGGTTGTAGTATTTGTCCTGCTTCAGCCACACCCGGATTGGCACCGGGAAGCCCAGCTTCTTCTTGCCGGCGGTTTTCTGGGGGATCACCTGCTCGGCGGCTTTCCGCATGGCCAGCTTGGTGGTGGTTCCCTGCACCCGGTAGCGCTGAGGAATGGTCTGGGCCAGCTCCAGCACCTTCCGGTCCAGGAAAGGCACCCGGACCTCCAGGGAGTTGGCCATGCTCATTTTATCCGCCTTCAGCAGAATGTCGTAGGCCATCCAAAGGTGAATGTCCAGGTACTGCATCTGGGTCACCGGGTCTTTGCCCTGGACTTTGTCGAAGAAGGGGCGGGTGATGTCCTGGGTGCCGAAGGTGGCCACCCGGCGCTTTAACAGCTTCTTCTTCTCCACCTCGTCAAAGATAAAGGCGTTGCCGATGTACCGCTCCTGGAGGGTTTTGGAGTGGCGGATAATGAAGTTCAGTCCCCGGACATGGGGCAGCCGGTCCGCCGCCCAGCCCAAAGCCCGGCGGATTGGCAGGGGAATGATGTCAAAGCCCCGGTGCTCCAGCGGCTCCCGGTAGATGTTGTAGCCGCCGAAGAATTCGTCCGCCCCTTCCCCGGAAAGGGCCACCTTCACATGCTTGGCCGCTTCCCGGCTGACGAAGTACAGCGCCACCGCCGCCGGGTCCGCCAAAGGCTCGTCCATATGGTACTGGATTTTGCCCAGGCTGTCCCAATATTCCTCCGGGGTGATGATGTGGTTGATGTTCTGGACGTTGATATACTGGCTGAACTCCTTGGCCCAGCCGATTTCGTTGTACCGCTCGTCCTCCCCGAAGCCTACGGTGAAGGTTTTGTCCACCTGGGCCAGGCAGGCCACATAGGAGGAGTCCACCCCGCTGGACAGGAAGGAACCCACCTCCACGTCGGCGATTTTATGGTGGGCGATGGAGTCTTTCATCACCGCAGTGATCTGCTCCACCCACTGGTCCAGGTTCTTGCTGTCGTCGTCCTGGAACCGGGGCTCCCAGTACCGCTTCACCTCCACTTTGCCCTTGTAGCAGGTCAAATAGTGGGCGGGGGGGAGTTTATACACATTCTTAAAGAAGGTTTCTTCGCAGGGGGAATACTGGAAGGAAAGGTACTGCTCCAAAATGGGGAGGTTCAGTTCCTTCTTGAAGCCGGGGTGGTGCAGAAAGGCCTTGATCTCGCTGGCAAAGAGGAAGCTGCCCCCCATCTTGGCGTAGTACAGGGGCTTGATGCCGAAATAGTCGTGGGCCATAAACAGCAGTTCCTTGTTCTGGTCCCACAGCACAAAGGCAAACATTCCCCGCAGCTTGTTGAGCATCTCGGCGCCGTACTGCTCGTAAAGGTGGATCAGCACCTCCGAGTCCGTTTCGGTGCGGAACCGGTGGCCCTGGGCGATCAGGTCCGGGCGAAGCTGCTGGTAGTTGTAGATCTCCCCGTTGAACACCAGCACCACGGAGTTGTCTTCGTTGTACAAGGGCTGGTCGCCGCCCCCCAGGTCAATGATGGAAAGCCGCCGGAACCCCAGGGCGATCTGGTCGTCGATGTAGGTACCTGCGCTGTCCGGGCCCCGGTGGACGATGGCGTTCATCATATTGGTGAGAACGTCCCGTTTATTTTGAATGTGATCGGCAAAGCCAACAAAACCGCACATGATGTGACCTCCTTCATGGGATAAAATAGGTGGTGGAACTACTAAAAGTATACCGGATTTTTCCCCCGGTGGGTACTGCTTCGGGGGCAAGTTTTCCGATTTTACCAGATTTCTTTGGGCAGAGGGAAAGCCGGGTGTGGGAACTATACAATCTGCCCCGAAAAAAAGCGGTTAGAACAGTCCTTTGTTGTACTTAAACTGGGCGTAGAGCATCAGCCCCACCCCCACCATGATGGCGGCAGCCATCAGATAAGGAGCCGCCGGGTTCCAGGGCGTCCAGGTCAGGAGCCCCCCTGAAAACAGTCCGCCGCCTGTCACAACCGAACCGCTGCCTATCCATTTTCCGTAAGGCCGGGCGGTTTCTTCGGTGATTTTTTGGCGCTGGTACCAGTGGATTGATGAGAGGTTGCCCCGGATATTCAAAATGCCCAGGGCAATGAGAAATCCCCCCAGCAGGGGCATGGCAATCCCTTCAAACATGGCGTTATCCCTCCTAAATGCTGAAAAACTGTCCCAGGGTGCGCAGCCAGGTGTTTTTGGTAAAGCCGTACTTGAGGATTCGCCGGACTTTTCCCAACCGCCCCAGCTGGGGAATGGTGTACCAGGCTTCCAGAATCTCCTTCTGCTTCTCGCTGAGCCTGTCGCCGTACTGCTCCCGCAGAAACTTGGCCTGGGCGAACATCTCCCGGTAATTCTTCCGGATCTGCTCCTTTTGGGAGAGCTTGTGGGTGTAAAAAGACAGGTCCCGAATATCCTTGGCCCCCACGGAGTTGTCCCCGTGCTGGCGGTAGAGCATCAGCGGCTGGGCGGTATACCCGATCCTGCCGAAGCAGGCCGCCAGCAGCCCCAGCCACCAGTCGTGCATGGCGCACTCCTGGGGGGTTTTGTCCGCCAGGGCAAACAGGGGCTGGTTGATCATCATGGTGCAGCCGGTGATGCAGTTCTGCACCAGCAGGTTGGTCAGGCTGCACCGCTGGGGGCTGATGCCCTGAAAGGCGAAGAAGGAGGGATTCAACACCTTCAGCTCCTTGTCCACCACCTTCAGATTTCCGTGAACCAGGGCGGGTACGGCGGGGTCCCCTTCCGTCTGCTTCATCAGGGCCAGGGTCCGCTCCACTTTGTCCGGCAGCCAGACGTCGTCCTGGTCGGAAAACATAAGATAGTCCCCCGGCCGGCAGATTTCCCCTTCCCGCACTGCCTCCAGCAGGGCGAAAAAGTTGCCTTTGGCGCTGCCGGTGGGCTTGGTTCTGGGCAGCAGGGTGATCCGGTCCGGGTACCGGCCTGCGTAGTCCTCCAGCACCTCCCAGGAGCCGTCGGTGGAGCCGTCGTCCCGAACCAGCACCGAAAACGCCGTTCGGGTATCCTGGGCCAAAATGGAATCCAGCTGGGCGGAAAGGTACTCCCTGCCATTGTAACAGGCCAGCAGAATGGTAATCATAGAAAACGCCCCTTTTTGGGTAAAGTGTGTGTGGATTGCAGCCGTTGGGAGTGCCGCCCCATTTCGCCAGCCGGGAAACTGCCGTCCCTGCGCTTGGGCGGAAAGGCGAAACTGCAATGATGGTTTCTGGCAATTATTGTAGCACAGAAGGGTGGTTTCGGCAACCGGCGGTTTTTCTTGACCGTCCCTTTTCAAAATGCTATAATAAAGAAAATAAAAACTTCAAGCAGCCTTCCCATGTCCTGAAACACCGGCGGCCGGGACTGCATTGCGCCCCTGCCGGTTTGCTGCGGAAAAAACAGTTTCACCGAAAAAGGAGAGCCCCCATGAAACAATACCTCACCTACCTTTTGCTGGCAGCGGCGGTGCTGGTAATGCTCACCGGCTGGTTTTTGGTACCCGCAGCCGCCCGCACCCCGGTACTGGGAGGCGGACTGGCGGTGGCGGCGGCCGCACTGATCAGCGCCATTGCCGCCCCTTCCCCGGACAAGCAGAAAAAGCAAGCCGCCAAGCAGTCCGGCTTGGACGGCGCCCTCTCCTCCCAGCCTGCTCCCAACGACAAGTAACCCCCCACCCAAAAAGAGCCCGCCCCGGCATAAGCGCCAGGGCAGGCTTTTGCTTTTTTGTCTGCGGAACGTCAAATAATTGACGTTCCTGAGTCCACCCTTTGCGGCCAAAAAGGACGGC
>CAZWNI010000139.1:0-4070 GCA_964635385.1 uncultured Oscillospiraceae bacterium | reverse complement strand
ATTGGTTGATGGGAGCTGCTCCTGGCGGACAGATACCAGGTAGCTGGCCAGGCCTCCCACATCGATCCAACCGTTTAAGGCCATCCAGCCTCCCAGCACCGCCACAATGGCGTAGTTGATATACGAAATGCTTACCACCGCCGGGATCATGGTGCCGGCATAGGACTGTGCCCCGGTACCGGCTTTTCGCAGCGCTTCGTTTTTCGCCTGAAAGGCTTCCAAATTGGCCTTTTCGTGGTTAAATACCTTTACCACTTTCTGGCCGTTGACCATCTCTTCAATGTAACCGTCCAAATCGCCCAAGCTGTTCTGCTGGACGGCATAATAGGCTTTGCTGCGCTTGCCGCTGAAACGGATATACCAGAACATCACCCCGTAACACACCGTTACAACCAGGGAAAGCTGCCAATTCAGCAGGTAGAGAATCATCAGCGTGCCCGTCATCTGGATAAAGGACTGGATAAGCATGGCAAAGCTGTTATTCAGGGCGTCGGAGATGGTGTCTATATCGTTGGTGAAACAGCTCATAATGTCCCCGTGCCGGCGCCGGTCGAAATATTTCAAGGGCAGGGTCTGGAGATGAGAAAACAGGTCCCGGCGAATGTCGTAGAGCACCTTCTGCGCCGCCTTTACCATGATTTGGGTGTAGCCGTAGGCGGTAAGCACCCCAATGATATAGATGACGGCGGTAATCAGCACCCCTCGGATCAGTTGGTTCCAGCTTCCTGCTGTCAGGTTATTGACCACCGGCCGGATCATGTAGGTACCCAGCAAATTGGCCGAGGAGCTGATGCTCACCAGCGCCGCCACTGCCAAAAACAGCAGTCTGTGCCGTCCCAGGTAGGAGAGCAGGGAGCGGAGCGTGTATCCAAAATCCCTGGGCTTTCTGCCGCTCATCTGTTTCATGATGGGCTCTCCTCCTTCCCCCGTTGCTGAGAATAGTAGATTTCCTGGTAAATGAAGTCCTGTTCCAACAGGGTTTGATGGCTGCCTACGGCATGAACGGCTCCATCTTCCAAAATCACAATCTGGTCCGCCTCGATCACCGAAGTGACCCGCTGGGCAATGATGATCTTGGTGACTTCGGTGAGCTTGGCCAGGGAAGCCCGGATTCTGGCTTCGGTGGCGGTGTCCACCGCACTGGTGGAATCGTCAAAAATCAGCACTTTGGGGCGCTTCAGCAGCGTTCTGGCAATGCACAGACGCTGTTTCTGTCCGCCGGACAGATTGACGCCCCCCTGCCCCAAATCGGAATCCAAGCCTTTGGGCATCTTTTCCAGAAATTCGTCGGCGCAGGCTTGACGGCAGGCTGTCCACAATTCTTCTTCCGTGGCGCTGGGATTGCCCCACAGCAGGTTATCCCGAACGGTGCCGGAAAACAACACATTCTTTTGCAGCACAATGCCAACGGCGTCCCGCAGGGCTTCCAGATCGTACTCCCGGACGTCTTTGCCCCCGACCAGAACCCGTCCCTGGGTGGCGTCATACAGCCGGGGAATCAACTGCACCAAGGTGGTTTTTGCGGAGCCGGTGCCCCCTAAAATACCGATGGTCTGCCCTGGGGCAAAGTGCAGGTTCACGCCGGACAGCGCAAATTCCTTGGCCTTTTCCTGGTATTTGAAGGAGACATTTTCAAAGTCCACCCCGCCGTCCTTCACCTGGGTCTGCCCGTGTTCCGGCGAGGTGAGGGCAACCTGTTCTTCCAGCACCTGGCACACCCGCCGGGCGCTGGCCAGGGAACGGGTCAGCAGCAAAAACACGTTGGAAATCAATATCAGGGAATTCATCACCTGAAACACATAGCTTAAAAAGCCGGTGAGCTCCCCGACCTGCAAAGTGTTTTGCAGCACCATGCTTCCCCCGAACCACATAATCAGCACTATGCAGAGATACATAATCAGCTGGAAGACAGGGAGGTTCAGCGCCGCATAGCGAAAGGTTTTCCGGCTCTGCTCCGTCAAGGCCTGGTTGACCTGCTGAAACTTTTCTTCTTCATATTCTCCCCGGACAAAAGCCTTCACAGCACGAATGGCGGTCAGCCCCTCCTGCACCACATTGTTGAGTTTATCCACCGCCCGCTGCAGCCAGCGGTACATGGGGGCAATTTTATGAACAATGTAAAACAGCATGACCCCCAAAACAGGAACGCAGACCACAAAGACCAGCGCCAGAAGCGGGCTCAACCAAAAGGACAAACCGATGCCCATAATCAACAAAATAGGGCTGCGCACCAGAGGGCGGAATCCACCGTTGACGGCGTTTTGCAGCACGGTGACGTCGGTGGTCATTCGGGTGACCAAGGAGGAGGTCTCGAAATGATCCAAATTGGAAAAGGAAAATTGCTGTACCTTTTCATACTGGGCCTGACGAATTTTTGCACCCCAGCCATAGGCGGCTTTGGCGGCAAACCGGGCGTAGAGCAGGCCGGTAATCAAGGCCATCACGGCACAGACGCCCATTTCCATTCCCTTTTTCCAAATGTACCCCACATCGTGATTGGCCACCCCTACGTCAATCAAGTCCGCCATCAACAGAGGAATGAGCAGTTCAAAAAAAGTCTCTACCACAATCAGAGACGCACCCAAAATCATGTCCTTGCGGTAAGGACCCAGGTATTGCAGCAATCGCTTTAAGTCCTGCATGAATGCGCCTCCTTATCTTTCTGATAGTTTTGATAGATCCGGGACAGACAGCCGAAAAACGCTTCTTTCTCCTCCTGGGAAAAGTCCTGGAGCAGCACCTGTTCCATCTCCTGACAGCACTGCTGCCAAATATGGTACGCCCGCCTGCCTTTTTGGGCGGCCTCCACCAAATGACTGCGCCGGAGAATCAGTCTTTCCTGCTCCATGCCGTCCAGCATTCGGAAAACGGCAGCGGAATCAATTTCAAAAAAATCCGCCAGTTCCCGCTGGGGACAGGGGCCGTAACGGCACAGGTATTCCAACAGCTTGGGTTGTCCCGGCTCCAGGCCCGTTTCCCGCAGACTGGGACGCAGGCAGTGCCGCTGGGCGTGAAAGGCCCGGTACAACAACATATAAAAGCTATGTTCCATTGAAACGCCTCCATCGTTGATAAGTCAATTATAACAAAGGGCGCTGGTAAGTCAAGGCAAAAGAAAAACCGCCGCAGAAACAAGTTTGTTTCCTGGGGCGGCGATTGCAGCCAGTTAGGATTATTTTTTCGAGGGAGTGTCGGCTTCAATTAACTGATACAACTCTTTCAATGCATCCTGCAAGCTGCCTACCCGGTCGATCAGCCCTTCTTCCACTGCCTGATCGCCGGACAGGATCACGCCCATGTCCAAGGCCTGGTCCCCCACCGTCATCATCAACTGATTCAGGCGGGCGGCCGTAATGCGGGAATGGTCGGAAATAAAACGGACAATCCGCTGCTGCATCTTTTCAAAGTGGGCAAAGCTTTGACGCACCCCCACCACCGTGCCGGTGGTGCGCACCGGGTGGACGGTCATGGTAGCGCTGGGAACGATAAAAGAAGTTTTGGCGCTGACCGCCAAGGGTACGCCGATGGAATGTCCACCTCCCAGCACCAAGGAAACAGTGGGTTTTGCCATGCCGGCAATGAGTTCGGCAATGGCCAAACCGGCTTCCACGTCCCCGCCGATGGTGTTGAGCAAAATCAGCAGCCCCTCCACCCCATCGTCTTCTTCCATGGCCACCAGTTGGGGCAGAATATGCTCGTACTTGGTGGTTTTATTGTTGGCAGGCAGCAGGTAGTGCCCTTCAATTTGACCGATGACGGAAAGGCACTGGACGGCGTGTTTTCCCCCGATCCGCACCAAACCGAAATCCACAATATCCTGCCGCTGTTGCTCCTGTTCTTCCGGTTGCAGATGTTCGCACATAATGATTCCCCCTGCTTTTTGGTTAGTGTTGGCGGTACACTTTCAAATATGCAGAGTAACTGCCAAATAACACGGCGTTGAAATCAATTAAGCCGTTTTCCGTTTTTACCGCAATGTTTCCTGCCATCTCATAAAGTTCCGGGCGGGGCTGTCAACGGCGGCGCATATGCGCCGTTCATCTTGACCGTTGACTGGCTCGACTGGCTTT
>CAZWNI010000138.1:0-4082 GCA_964635385.1 uncultured Oscillospiraceae bacterium | reverse complement strand
TATAACATACCCGGAGCGCAAGTCCCATTGACATTTGTGCCCATTCGGAGGAAGGGGCGGGGAAAAGTTTTGGGCAGGTTGAAACATAAAGTTTGGATCAGAAACACGCCGAAGGCTTGTTTCGCCTTTCTCAATGGCTTATGGGGTCGAACCCCATACAGTGGATTCGACCCCATAAAACTTTAATTCTTCAAACTCTGCATGGGTGCGGGGATCTGTCCGCCCCGATTGATAAAGGCCGCCGCCGACTTGGGGTTGATTTCCATCACCGGACCGTATCCCAACAGTCCCCCGAAATCCAGCTCTTCCCCGGCCGCCACTCCAATGGCGGGGATCACACGCACCGCCGTGGTCTTGGAGTTCACCATGCCGATGGCCGCTTCGTCCGCAATGATGGCGGAGATGGTGGCGGCTGGAGTGTCCCCAGGAATGACAATCATGTCCAAGCCCACGCTGCACACTGCCGTCATGGCTTCCAGCTTTTCCAGCCGCAAAGAACCGCTCCGGGCGGCGTCGATCATGCCTGCGTCTTCCGTTACCGGGATAAAGGCGCCGGACAGTCCCCCCACCCGGCTGGAGGCCATGACCCCGCCCTTCTTCACGGCGTCGTTGAGCAGAGCCAGCGCTGCGGTGGTGCCATGGGCGCCGCACTGCTCCAAGCCGATTTCTTCCAAGATGTGGGCCACCGAATCCCCTACTGCGGGGGTGGGCGCCAGGGACAGGTCCACGATGCCAAAGGGAACCCCCAGCCGCTTGCCGGCCACCGTTCCCACCAACTGACCCATTCGGGTGATCTTAAAGGCGGTTTTTTTGATGATGTCCGCCACCTCGGAAATGGAGGCGTCCTTTGCTTTCGCCAGCGCCGAGCGCACCACTCCGGGACCGGAAACCCCCACGTTGATGATGCAGTCCGCTTCCCCCACTCCGTGGAAGGCTCCCGCCATAAAGGGGTTGTCCTCCACGGCGTTGCAGAACACCACCAACTTGGCGGCGCCGATGCAGTTGCGGTCCTGGGTGGCTTCGGCGGTCTGCCGCACCACTTCCCCCATGAGCCTGCAGGCGTCCAGGTTGATGCCTGCCTTGGTGGAGCCGATGTTCACCGAAGAGCAGACATGGTCGGTTTCCGCCAGCGCCTGGGGAATGGAGCGGATCAGCGCTTCGTCACCGGGGGCAAACCCCTTTTGCACCAACGCAGAGTAGCCCCCGATGAAGTTGACCCCGCAGTCCGCCGCCGCCCGCTCCAGGGCATGGGCGTACTGAATGGGGTTGCCGGAAGCGGCGCTGATGATGGCGATGGGGGTGACGGAAATCCGCTTGTTGATAATGGGAATCCCGTATTCCTTTTCGATTTCTTCTCCCACCTGCACCAACCGGCCGGCCTTGCTCATAATCTTGTTGTAGATCTTCCGGCAGGCAGCGTCTGCATCTGGATCGATGCAGTCCAACAGGGAAATCCCCATGGTAATGGTGCGGATATCCAGGTTTTCTTCCTGGATCATGTTGATGGTTTCCATGATGTCCTTTGTATTCAGCATGGCAGTAACCGCCCTCTCTTTCCGTGGTAATGCTTAGACATGGTGCATGGTGGTAAACACGTCCTGGTGCATCACATGGATCTGCAGGCCGTTTTCCTCCGCCAGAGTCCCCAGCACGCCTCGGAACTGATCCAAATCGGTCTTTAATTTATCAATTACTGCCAGCATTACCATGCAGAACATATCGTCCATAACGGTTTGGTTCACATCAATAATATTTGCGTCATACTGAGCGCACACCTGGCTGACCTTAGCCAAGATCCCCACTTTATCTTTTCCAACCACTGTAATAACCGCTTTCAACTGCGATCCCGTCCTTTCCTGGAAACTGATGTATCCATTGTAACACACTTGAAGGGAAAAAGAAACCCAAAGGAGATGGGTGAGTTTCACTAAGGTTGCTGAAAAATTCAAAGAAAAATCTGTACACAACTCCTATACACATTTTTGTCTGTTTTGATTATAATAAATAGATGAATCCACCGGTGCCTTCGGCGGATAGAACGTTGAAATAGGAGAACCCCAATATGAGTAATGTCCGGCTGATTGACTGCCACACGCACACCAGTAACTCCCCTGATGGGAAGCATTCCACCTACGCCGTCTGCCAACAGGCGCTGTTAAACCGCCTGGGGGGACTGGCTGTCACCGACCACTGCGAGTGCGACCAGTACCGCAAGGACCGCTATGACCTGGCCGTTCAACAATCTTACTTTGAAGCCGAAGACTGCGTCCAGCGGTTTCGGGATTCCGGACTGTTGGTGCTCAAAGGCGTGGAGATGGGCCAGCCCCTCCAAGGGCCGGAAGCCGCCCAGGAAGTGCTGAAGATGGAATGGGACGTCATCTTGGCCAGCGTCCATAACAACCCCGGAATGCCGGATTTTTACTTTTTGGAGAAAAACGCCCTAGATGAAATCCGGGTACATCAGTTGCTGGAGGATTATTTCCGCCATGTCTACGACACCGTCTGCTGGGAACAGTTTGACGTGCTGGCCCATTTGACCTATCCCCTGCGCTACCTGGTGGGACGGTACCGTCTGCCGGTACGGCTGGCGGATTACCGGGACATTATGGACGCCATTCTCCGCACCCTGGCCCGCAGCGGCAAGGCTCTGGAGATCAACACCTCCGGCCTGCGCCAGCCCTACGGCATGTGCCTGCCCCACGAGCCCCTTGTCCGCCGGTTCAAAGAGCTGGGCGGGGAATACATCAGCCTGGGCAGCGACGCCCATTCCATTCAAGATGTGGGTAAAAACCTGGCGGACGGGGCCGCCTTGGCCAAACTCTGCGGCTTTGATAAAATTACTTACTACATCGCCCGGAAACCCCACTTCATTGAAATCTAGTTCCAAGGAGACCGCCATGAAAACCCTTTACCTCTCCGATTTAGACGGCACCCTCCTGACCCCGGAACAGAACCTCTCCCCCTATGCCGCCAAAACGCTCCGGCGGCTGATCCGGGAGGGGCTTTCTTTTTCCTACGCCACGGCCCGGAGCCGGGTCACCGCTTCCCTGGTCACCCAGGGCGTCTGTCCCAAGCTCCCGGCGGTGTACCACAACGGCATCTTCCTCACCCAGCCCGCCACCGGACGGGTGGTGCGGTTCTGGGGATTTACCCCCCAAGAACAAAATGACCTGCTGGACTGTTTGCTAACGGAGGGAGTCTGCCCCATTGTCTATGCTCTCCAAGAGGGCCGGGAGCGGTTCTTCTGGCTGGAACCCATGGCGGGAGAAAACCTTTCCGCCTTTTTAGCCACCCGCCCTCACGATCCCCGGCGCACGCCCCTGTCCACCCCGGAAGGGTACTACCAGGCCAGCGCCTATTACTTCACCTGCATTGAAGATCAGGTGCCCCTGCTTCCTTTGTACCGGATTTTGCGGGGAAGGTTTTACTGCATCTACGGCAACGACCTCTACTCCGGCAAGCCCTGGCTGGAAATCCTGCCCAAAACCGCCTCCAAAGCAACGGCGGCTCTGGCCCTGAAACAGTGGGCGGGAGCAGAGGAGCTGGTCTGCTTCGGGGACGGAATCAACGACCTGCCCCTCTTTGAAGCCGCCGACCGGTGCTACGCCGTGGAAAACGCCTGCCGGGAATTGAAGGAAAAGGCCGACGGTATCCTGCCTTCCAACCGGGAAGACGGGGTGGTGCGGTTCTTGGAGAAGGAATGGGAAAAACAGTCTGAAAAATAACGCAAACCCCGCTCCGGGACGTCCGGGGCGGGGCTTTTTTCGTCATTGCGCCTTGCTTTGGGCGCTTTTTTATTCCGGCAGTTCCAAATTTTCCAGAGCAAACTCAATGCACTGGTTGATGAGTTCATTGCGGCTGATGTCCACTTTTGCGGCGGTCCGATCCACCGTTTCCAGCAATTTCAGGGGAAGGCGGATGGAAATGACCTCTTTGTCCTGCTTTTTTGGAGTAAATTTGACCATTTTTCGCTCCTCCTCTTGCTTTTGGTTCGGGAAGTTCCTTGTCCCTCTCATCACTCCATCTCCATCAAATACTCCACCAGCCTCACCGCCGCATTTTGCGTGTGGGCGTCGGAGATA
>CAZWNI010000137.1:0-4103 GCA_964635385.1 uncultured Oscillospiraceae bacterium | reverse complement strand
TGAGCGTCTTCAAACAAAAGGTTGGTGGCGTGCGTTGTTTCCACAGACGGGGTAATAAAATTCTCCTTATCAGGCAGATAAAACAGCATAGGTCTACCTGTAAGTGCGAAATCAATGAAGCAACTCGAAAAATCGGTTACTAAAATATCGCAGCCCCCTAACAGTTCCTGATTGTCTTCCACAATTTTATGATTCCATATAATGTTTTTTATATGCATAAAAACTTGAGAATAAATCAATTAAACCTACTAACATAAGGTACAATTTCTCCTTTATTCAGAATCAAGAAGTTATATATGAAATATACGAGGGAATAGACAACAACTGTACTCTTGAAGATTCTTGCTTTATTAAATTGTAATTCGTACCATAATGACGAGAAAAACATAGTAGAAAAAAGCAAATATGCTATAGGGAAACGAATCGCTATGCCTGAAATCACAGACGCTATGTTATAAATTATAACTCCAAATAGATAACCAAGAAAATCCAATCTACTTAACATAGGTTTAGGTGTGATATATATAACAAATATGCAGAACAATGATTGCATAAGACTTGTCAGATAACCCATGTCGGCGCTTGACTCCAAGTAATTCATGTAGCGATCTTCGTTAGAAGAGAACAAAGCAAGAGCACTGTTCATATTCATAAACATATCTATCAGTTGCTGTTTCACCAGTATGACTAAAAAAGAAACAACAACTAATAAAATATACCATATCTTTTTGACTGTGATACCTTTTTCTGACAGAAACAACAAAGGTATGAATCCTAATAGTACAAGAGAGGAACGGTGAAAGAAAACACCAATGACCAATATGGTGAGAAATAGCAATAAATATCTTTTATTCTTGATGAGTTTTGCTGAAATACATAAGAATAATCCCAATGCAAAAAATTGCCGCATATAATTAAAAGACATGGGGTAAAATCCCAAAAGCACGAAGAAAAATACAGAAAGCTTTACAGGATAGTTATTTGTTCGCACGAAATATAGAAAGCCTGAAAAGGAAACAAGGAAACATAATCCATAAAATGTCAAATAATCGGTTCTTGATATAACTTCTCTGTAGAATCCCATTAAGAAACTAAAACCAGGTTCAAAGGTGTCTCCAAATTCACTCCAAGTAGAAGTATCTAATGTGGTGTGAAAGAAGTTGTTATTGTAGATACGTATATCAGTACCTACACTTTTCCCTCGCAGAATAGCCACTAAACATAAAAATATACTGATAGGAAATACAACTTTATTATCATACCTCTTGGGGAAGTACAGACTCAGCAATAGAATCAATATTATTATGATGTATATAGTCATCTCAGTTTAGATTTTCCCAATATATAAGACATGTCCTTTCTCATCTTATTACAGAATGTATACAATACTCCGTGATTTTCATGGATATTATTATCTGCGAAAAATATCGGTTTATATTTAATTTTTAGCCTTTTCTGGCAACAAAATACGTTCAATAACCGTTCACTCATAAACCCAAACACCCGGGCCTGAAGGGTGTTCTCCGAGATGTGTACTCTGCTCTCTATTTCTGATAGTAACGGGAATATCCAAGAGGAATATTCGTCAAAAATCTCACGAGAAGTAACGAACATGTTAAATGGGCTATAAGCATTCCCCTGCATTATTTGCTGAAAAGCATTATGATATTCAGGATACTTTTTCTTTATCACATCTTCCATGATATCGTAGTCTTCGCGAACATGCCCTATGCAATATTGTTCCTTTATAGAATATGGACACACAGACTTCATTGGCAAGATAATGTCGCATCCATTCATATCAATGTTTGGTTTTTCAAACAGGTTCTGGTTCTCATACACATGTTTTACGAAATAGTCTCCTTTATGCCCATTCCATGCAAAATTCCGACGATAATGCACCAATCCAACATATTTTACATCGCCAGGCAGGTTTTTCCATGCCCAATAATGTCCAGTCAGTTCACAGTAGTTTTTATTCTTTTCACTTATGTTGTCACCCTCGTCATCTCTTTGCATATTTAACTTTAATGAGGACAATGCAGCACCCACATGAATTGGCAAATACGTTTTGTCGCAATCTATAACTTCCTTATTATGGGAACAAATCAGTATTACAATTTTTTCCATGTCTGTTATTTTATGTTTTTCTAAATATTAAGCGTATCTCATATTGCATGAGGTACACATTACACTTATACTAGGCTATGACAATCTACTGTTCATCTAAATTCATGTGTCTGAGTGATTTCGTAATCCTGTCGATTACTCTGAAAGGAAAACTTAATACAAACCATTTCACATAGATAAAAAAACTCTTCTTTTCAAAACCAGCGGCTTTACAGCGTTGTATGGCATCCTGCAAAGTCATCAGATGTACTCTGAATCTTTCAATGCTGTTCAGCTTACCATACAACCCCGTATGCTTTTCATGAATATACCTCACCGCATCTTTCCACTCTTCATACTTATTCGTCAACCTGTGCTTGTCTGAGACGTCGATGCGGTATACACTTAATACTTCATTAACGAAATAGAACGGCTTACGCTGAGCCAGGCGGATGGTCAGCTCGTATTCCTGCCAAAAGCGAAGTTTCTCGTCAAACAGGCCGACCTCAAACAAAGCCTTTCGTTTTGCCAGAATGTTAGTAGTAGTAGTAGTACATATCGTCAGCAGAATCTTCCTGTGCATATCACCGTAATGCAATGGGTTAGGCAATAAGTCACGATACGTCACCTTGTCACCTTTTACTATTTCCAACTTCCTGCCACAATGCACTAATTCACAATCTTTACTCTCTATTAATGCAACTTGTTTCTTTATTTTTTCTGGCAACCAATAATCGTCATCGTCTAAAAAAGCAACATACTCTCCTTTTGCAGCACGTATGCCTTGATTGCGGGCATAATTTCCACCTTTGCTTTCTTCTTTCGGGATATAAATATATTGCAAAGGTAATTGCTTACAATAATCCGGAGTACCATCAGTCGAGGCATCATCTATTACGATCAGCTCGATATTGGGATAAGTCTGTGCATAAACGCTGTCTATTGCACGTTTTAAGAGATTCAAACGGTTATGAGTTGTTATTATTGCTGTAACTAATTTCATGCTATATTACTTTATACGTTCTTTGTTCCAATGCACACCCTGTTTTACGACTTTTGCCGGATTGCCTGCAATTACGCAACCGTTCGAAGTTTTCAAGCCGGCTACCACACTTTGTGTCCCAATGACAGAATCATCTCCGATATGGCAGCCTTTCAAGACATTAGCTCCATATCCTATCCATACCCGTTCGCCAATGATTGTGTCACGGGCAGGATTAATTCGTTTGTCTTCTTCATTCAGAATAGAATGCACGTCACTGTTCCGAATGATTACTTTGGCTGAGAACATACAATCTTTTCCTACGATAATTTTACTATCATAATCGCTAACGGCAAAAAAGCAATCCACAAAATCCGCATTTTCACCGATATCAATAAGGTTGTTTTCGTCTTCCAATTTCACTCTGCCGTCCTCGCGGAATATTGAATCTCTTCGTATAATCAACCTGTTATTCTTTCCTGTCACCACTATTTTGAGTTAAATATTTTCACCTCCCCTGTATGATTATCCGGTTATTATTCCCCGATATATCTATCGACGAATTCAACAAAACGCCATCACATTGAAACTTGTTCCCGTTTTGATTGAAGCTTAAAATGTAAAAGGGCTTTTTGATATAAAACCAAAGTAATTGAAACAAAGTTCTATATTTACGCCTTACTCTGTAAATAAAGTTCAAGAAGTTCATAGTACTATACAATTAATTTAGGATAAATGACGTATACACGACGTAAATTTGTGATTCCATTTATGATGCTCCAGCAGATAACCCAGCAATGTAAAATTACAATAATTTGTATATAACAAACAATAAATCAAGCAAATACAACAGTAACAAAGTTCGTGGAGAAACGATTTTATATCCACAGAAAGCAGTTCAAAATTTCATTGTTTCTTGATGTTAATGTTGGCAGCACAAAACTAATCACAGACAAAGATTGGGACAAGACGACAATTTTGGACGCTTATTTTATAGCAGTGAAAGATATTT
>CAZWNI010000136.1:0-4120 GCA_964635385.1 uncultured Oscillospiraceae bacterium | reverse complement strand
CTTCCAGCACCTGTCCGATGTTCATACGGCTGGGCACGCCCAGGGGGTTCAGCACAATGTCCAGAGGGGTGCCGTCAGGCAGGAAGGGCATATCCTCCTGGGGCAGAATCCGGGACACAACGCCCTTGTTCCCGTGGCGGCCTGCCATTTTGTCGCCCACGCTGATCTTCCGCTTTTGGGCGATGTAGCAGCGGACTTCGCAGTTGACTCCGGGTTTTAACTCAGGCGCATTCTCCCGGTGATATACCTTCACGTCTACCACCGTGCCGTAAGCGCCGTGAGGGACCTTCAGCGAAGTATCCCGCACCTCTCTGGCCTTTTCGCCAAAGATGGCCCGAAGCACCCGCTCTTCTGCGGAAAGCTCGGTTTCTCCCTTCGGGGTCACCTTGCCCACCAGAATGTCCCCGGCACGAACTTCTGCGCCTACCCGGATAATGCCGTTTTCATCTAGGTTCTTGAGCATATCTTCGCCCACGTTGGGAATGTCCCGGGTGATTTCTTCCGGCCCCAGCTTGGTGTCTCTGGCTTCGGTGGAGTATTCCTCAATGTGAATGGAGGTGTACACATCGTCCCGCACCAGACGCTCGTTGAGCAGTACGGCGTCTTCGTAGTTGTAACCTTCCCAGGTCATAAAGCCCACCAGCGCATTCTTGCCCAGGGAAATTTCACCCTGGCTGGTGGCGGGACCGTCGGCAATGACCTGACCCTTGTACACCCGGTCGCCCTTGCTGACAATGGGGCGCTGGTTGGTACAGGTTCCGGCGTTGGAGCGCAGGAACTTGATGATGGGATAGTTGTAGACCTCCCCGTCGTCGCCCTGAACATCAATGTGGTTGGCGTCTACGCCGGTGACAACGCCGTCGGCTTTACAGATCACCACAGCGCCGGAATCCACCGCCGCCTTATATTCCATGCCGGTAGCCACGATGGGGGCATCGGTCTTTAGCAGAGGCACCGCCTGACGCTGCATGTTTGCGCCCATCAAAGCACGGTTGGTGTCGTCGTTTTCCAGGAAGGGGATCATGGCGGTGGCGATGGAAACCATCATTCGGGGGCAGACGTCCATGTAGTCCACCATCTCGTTTTTCACTTCCAGGATCTGATCCCGGTAACGGGCGGTGACACGGGCTTTCGTGAAGCGGCCTTCTTCGTCCAGAGGCTCGTTGGCCTGGGCGACGATGAACTCGTCCTCCACATCGGCGGTCATGTACACCACTTCGTCCAGCACCCGGCCGGTTTCCTTGTCCACCTTCCGGTAAGGCGCTTCAATGAAGCCGTACTCATTGATCCGGGCAAAGCTGGCCAGGTAGGAGATCAAACCGATGTTGGGGCCTTCCGGCGTCTCAATGGGGCACATTCGGCCGTAGTGGGAATAGTGTACGTCACGGACTTCAAACCCGGCCCGGTCACGGGACAAGCCGCCGGGACCCAAAGCGGACAAACGGCGCTTGTGGGTCAGCTCGGCCAGGGGGTTGTTCTGGTCCATGAACTGGCTCAGGGGAGAGGAGCCGAAGAACTCCTTGATGGCGGCCACCACCGGGCGGATATTGATCAGCGCCTGGGGGGTCACCTGTTCCATATCGTTGGCCTGGGTGGACATTCGCTCCCGGATAACCCGTTCCATTCGGGAAAGGCCGATGTGGAACTGGTTCTGCAACAGCTCGCCCACACAGCGGATTCGGCGGTTGCCCAAGTGGTCGATGTCGTCCACCGTGCCTACGCCGTAGGCCAGGGTGTTCAGATAGTTGACGGTGGCAAAAATGTCGTCCTTGATGACGTGCTTGGGGATCAAACGGCCCAGGTTCTTCCAGATGGCCTCCTGAATTTCTTCCTGGGAATCGTTCTGGTCCAGGATCTCCTTTAACACAGAGAACCGCACTTTTTCCTTGATTCCCAAGGCTTCCTTATCCACCGGGACAAAATCAGTGATTTCCACCATGCCGTTGGAGATCAGCTTGATCTTGATGGTCTCGCCGCCTTCTTCCACATTGATCCAAACAGCGCTGACGCCGGCTTTTTCAATCTCCAGGGCACGCTGACGGCTGATCTTTTCTCCGGCTTCTGCCAGCAGTTCGCCGGTGAGGGGGTCGATGATGTTTTCCGCCACAACCTGTCCGGCCAGACGGGGAGAAAGGGCCAGCTTCTTGTTGTACTTATAGCGGCCCACCTTGCTCAGCTCATACCGGCGCTCGTCAAACAGCAGGGGAACCAGGTGCTTTACTGCACTCTCAATGGTAGGCGGTTCGCCGGGCCGGAGCTTTTTGTACACTTCCAGCAAGGCTTCGTCCCCATGCTTGGTGCCGTCCTTGTGAAGGATGGTGGCGGCCAGCTGACGGTCTTCCCCGAAGATCTCATAGATTTCCTGGTCGCTGCCCTGGGCGGAGGGGATCAGGCCCATATTAAAGTCGGCGCTGACCTGATCCGGGTCCACATCGTCCCGCACCACCAGCAAAGCCCGCAGGAAGGTGGTAATGGGGATCTTCCGGTTTTTATCAATCCGCACATAGAAATAGTCGTTGGAGTCGGTTTCGTACTCCAGCCAAGCGCCCCGGTTGGGAATGACGGTGGTGGTAAACAGTTTTTTTCCCGTCCGGTCGAAGGTGTTGGCGTAGTAGACGCCGGGGGAACGAACCAACTGGGATACGATCACCCGCTCGGCCCCGTTGATGACAAAGGTGCCGGCTTCGGTCATAATGGGGAAATCCCCCATGAAAATTTCGCTTTCCTTGATTTCGCCGGTCTCTTTGTTTTCCAACCGTGCCGTGACACGCAGGGGGGCGGCAAAGGTAGCGTCCCGCTCTTTGCATTCAATCACGTTGTACTTGTACTCGCCCCGATTGAGCCGGTAGCTGGGGAAACTCAGCGCCAGGGTACCGTTGTAATCGGTAATCTCCCCCACGTCTTCAAATACTTCCTTCAGCCCCTGGTCCAAAAACCACTGATAGGAATCCGTCTGAATTTCAATCAGGTTGGGCATCTCCAACACTTCTTTGATGGTGGAGTAGCAGTACCGTTCGGTGGTTCCCTGTTTGACAATCTTGGCGTTTGGCATAGACTTCGATCACTCCATTTCAGTCTCTCTGACAGAGAAAAACCGCCGTTTTCCTCTGTGCGGTTGGCCGGGCGCGGCGGCTGGCTTCCGGTTCTCCGAAAAAACTTTGTACAGATGTACAAAAGAAACTTCTGGTTTTCCGAAAAGTTTGTCAGCTTTGTGCGCCGATTTTTCTCGAAATCAAATCCGAAAATTTGATTCAGGGTCATAATAATCCATTATGATGCAATATAGCATTATACCTAAAACCACCGGCTTTTGCAACTGGCGAAATGCACAAACTTTCCATATAAATTTTATGTAAAAAACAGAAATTGCGCCCCTATATTCCTATAAAAGCGCAATGTATTGATTGTTTTCTTGTTTATTCTTCCTTTTCTGCCCCAAAAATCACTGCCGGCTTTCTTTCCGGGGGTTTGGGGTGTTCCTCTCCATACCCCATAGACAAAGCCGCCACCAGCTCATATTCCGGCAAAACCCCATGGTCCCGCTTGAAGGCAGGCGTGTTGCAAAAGTCCTGGGCAAAACCGATCCAGCAACAGCCGATCCCCTGCTCCGCCCCGGCGGCCATGACCTGGGACGCCGCCAAAGTCCCGTCGTAAACGTACCAGTGGGACTGGGTGTTGCCGTAAATCAACAGCACCGTATTGGCCCGGTTGAACACATGGAATTTGGGGTTGTCGTACCATTTTTCGTAGCGGGCCAGCCAGGGGCATTGCTCCAGATGTTCTTTCAGCCACCCCTTGATGGTTTCGCTGAGAGCGTCGATTTCCTCTTTGTTATCCAGCACCAGAAAGCCCCAGGGCTGTTCCCCGGACCCGGTGGGCGCCAGGGTGGCGATGCGGATCAGCTCTTTCATCACATCTTTTGGAATGGGACGATCCTGGTAACGGCGAATGCTGCGGCGGGTGGTTAAGTAGTCCATCAGTTCCATAAAAACTTTCCTCTCCTTTCAAGCCGGGCAATCTGGCATTATTATACCATGAAAAAACCGTTAGGTTTCCGCTGATTTTCGCCGTCAGGCGAAATGCCGCCTTTGCTTTTTGGCGGCAAAGCGGGAACCGTAAT
>CAZWNI010000135.1:0-4161 GCA_964635385.1 uncultured Oscillospiraceae bacterium | reverse complement strand
CCGTCCCAACCGGGCCCACCCTCTGTTCCGTGAGTTTGTGAAAGCAGCATCAGGGGATTAATTGCAACAAGGAGGATTACAAACCATGCAGATCAACCGTCATTTTTTGGAGGTAGCGGACAGCTATCTGTTTTCCACGATTGCTCGCAAAGTCAATGAATACACCGCCGCCAACCCGGACAAAAAGATCATTCGTTTGGGCATCGGAGACGTGACCCGTCCTTTGGCTCCTGCGGTGATTGACGCCCTTCACGCTGCGGTGGACGATATGTCCAAAGCGGAAACCTTTCACGGCTACGGCCCGGAACAAGGCTATGATTTTATGAAGGAATCCCTGCAAGGCTACTACGCTTCCCACGGTGTGAAGCTGGATCTGGACGAAATTTTCATCAGCGACGGCGCCAAAAGCGATGTAGGCAATATTCTGGACATTTTCAGCACCGACAACCTGGTGCTGGTGCCCGATCCGGTGTACCCGGTGTATGTGGACACCAACGTTATGGCCGGACGGAAGATTCAATACATGAACGCCACCGAAGAAAATGGGTTCCTTCCCCTGCCGGACGAATCGGTAGACGCAGACATTATCTATCTCTGCTCCCCCAACAACCCCACCGGCGCTGTGTACACCAAGGAACAACTGCAAAAATGGGTGGACTACGCCAACGAGCGGGAAGCGGTAATCCTCTTTGACGCCGCTTACGAGTGCTTTATCACCGACCCCGCCCTGCCCCGAAGCATCTTTGAAATCCCCGGCGCCAAGACCTGCGCCATTGAATTCTGCTCCTTCTCCAAAACCGCCGGCTTCACCGGCACCCGCTGCGGCTACACTGTGGTACCCAAAGTCCTGGTGCGGCAGGATACTTCTCTGAACAAGATGTGGCTGCGCCGCCAGACCACCAAGTTCAACGGGGTTCCCTACATCGTCCAGAAGGGCGCTGCGGCGGTGTTTACTCCCGAAGGGCTGCCTCAGATCAAGGAAACCATCAGCTACTACCTGGACAACGCCAAGATCATTGCCCAGGCCATGGACGAGCTGGGCATCTGGTACACCGGCGGCACCAACTCCCCCTATATTTGGCTGAAGTGCCCGGACAGCATGAAGAGCTGGGACTTCTTCGATCTGCTGCTGGAACAGGCCAACGTAGTGGGCACCCCCGGCGCCGGTTTCGGCAACAACGGGGAAGGCTTCTTCCGGCTCACCGCCTTCGGCAACCGGGAAAACACCCAGGAGGCCGTGGAACGGATCAAGAATCTGCTGAAGTAAAAACACAGACAAAACAAAGAACGCACTGGGAAAATAATTCTCAGTGCGTTTTTATAGTGCAGATTTCTTTTGCGTCCTAAGCGCAAATTCAGTCCGCCGAAGAGTAGGTGTAGCTGCCCAGTTCCGTGCCGTCGGCATTGAGGTAAACTACCCGAAGCTGAATGTCCTCCTGATAGATATCCTCTGCAATCTGTTCCACCGCCGATTCAAAAGAACTGGCATTGGCCTGTGCCGCCTCATCCAGATTGCTGCTTACCGAACCGTCGCTGTTATCCTGCTGCTCTTCGTTCGTGTAGGTGAAGATAATGGTGTTCCCCTCTACCGTGATGTCCAGGGTCACGCCGCTGCCCTCCAACTCTTCCGCCATGGAGCTTAAATTTTCATCTATGTAATCTTCCAGCGCTTGGGTTACGTCCATGGACAAGGGTTTGCTGGTGGTCACCGAGCAGCCCGCCAATCCAGTCAGCAGACAGCCTGCCGCCAATACCGCAGCCAATACCTTTTTTAATTTCATTGCATCTTACCTCTTTATCCTAACCTTACAGTTCCCGTTCCAGGGCAATCAATCCGCTGCGGGCCATTTTAATGATGCCGTAGGGCTTGACCAGCCGCAGGAAGGAGTCAATTTTTTTAGGGCTGCCGGTGAGTTCCAGCATCAGTTCCGTTTGAGCCACATTCAGCACCTTGGCACGGTACAGGTTGGCCACCTGGATCAAACTGTCCCGAGTTTCTTCGCTGCATCCGGCCCGAACCAAAACGTGTTCCCGTTTCACCGAAACATCTCCGGAAAGATTTATTACCTCGTAAATCTCGTGGAGCTTCTGCACCTGCTTGATGATCTGTTCCAAAGTCTGATCGTCGGCCTCAATGACAATGGTGAGACGGCTGATGCGGGGGTCCTGGGTCTCCGCAGCGGAAATGCTCAGCAGGTTGTATCCCCGGCGGGCAAACAGCCCGCAGATGCGAAGGAGTACCCCGGAATGGTTGTCTGCTAAAATGGACAGCACATAGGTTTTGGACTTCATCACTGCGCACCCCCTTCTTTTTCTTCAATGGCGATTTGGGTAATGGGTTTGGTGATGTCCGCCCCCGCAGGCACCATAGGAAGCACGTTGATGTCCCGGTCAATGACGCATTCAATCAGCACCGGCTCATGGAGCGAGAGCGCCTCCTCCAGCACCGGACGAATATCGCTCTTCTTGGCGATCCGCAGCCCCTTGATGTGATAAGCCTGAGCCAAAAGCATATAATCGGTGCCCCGATCCAAGGTGGTCTGGCTGAACCGACGACCGTAAAACAGCCTCTGCCACTGCCGCACCATTCCCAGTACATTGTTGTTAAACAGCATTTCAATCATGGGAATCTGGAATTTGTAGGCGGTAACCAATTCATTGCAGTTCATATGAAAGCTGCCGTCTCCGTCAATGTTAATCACCCGTTTCTCCGGATTGCCTGCCTGAGCGCCCATGGCGGCGCCGAAGCCGTAGCCCATGGTACCCAAACCTCCGGAAGAAACAAAGCTCCTGGGATGGCGGAACTTGTAAAATTGAGCCGCCCACATTTGGTGCTGGCCAACCTCGGTGGTAATGATGGCGTCGCCCTTGGTGAGCTCGTCCAACGTTTCGATAATATCCTGGGGGGTCACCGCTTCCGGATCGTCCGCTTTCATAACCAAAGGATATTCCTGCTTCCAGGATTGGATCTGCTCCATCCATTCCCTGTGGTTCTGCTGGGGCAGCAAGGGCAGCAGCTGTTCCAGCACCGCCTTCACATCGCCGATCAGCGCCAGGTCCACGCTGATGTTTTTGTTCACCTCCGCAGGGTCAATGTCAATCTGCAAAATTTTGGCATTTTTTGCAAAGGTGGATTTATCCCCAATGACACGGTCGCTAAACCGGGTTCCCAGGCCTACGAACAAGTCGCAGTTTTCAATGGCCTTGGCGGCGGTGACGGTGCCGTGCATTCCCAGCATTCCCATATACCGGGGATCGGTGTTGTCAAAGCTGCCTTGTCCCATCAAAGAAGAAGATACCGGGGCGTCCATGCGGTTGACCAGTTCCAGCACCGGTTCCGCTGCTTCCGAAGCAATGACGCCGCCGCCGGTGTAGACGAAGGGACGCTTGGCTTCCATAATCATAGCCGCCGCCCGTTCCAATTCGTGGGCGGTGGTGTAATTTTCCACCGGAATGGGTTGGGGCTGTTTGGGGCTGTACTCGCAGAGAGCCGCAGTGACGTCCTTGGGAACGTCGATAAGCACCGGGCCTTTCCGTCCGGAATTGGCCAGATAAAAGGCTTCCCGGATGGTATCTGCCAGCTTGGTAATGTCCTTGACGATATAATTGTGCTTGGTGATGGGAATGGTAACCCCGGTAATATCCACTTCCTGGAAGGAATCCAGACCCAGGGAAGAACAACCCACATTGCCGGTAATGGCTACCACCGGCACCGAATCCATATTGGCGGTGGCCAAACCGGTAACCAGATTGGTGGCCCCGGGGCCGGAGGTGGCGATCACCACGCCGGTGCGTCCGGTACTCCGGGCGTAGCCGTCAGCAGCATGGCTGGCGCCCTGCTCGTGGGCGGTGAGAATGTGGCGGATCTTGTGGCTGTATTGATACAGCGCATCATAGATATTCAGCACTGAACCGCCGGGATAACCAAACACCGTGTCCACGCCCTGCTCCAACAAACATTCCAAAATGATTTCTGCTCCAGTTAACTTCAAGAGTTTCACCTCATATCAAAATCGACCTGCCTTCTGCCCTGCAAGCCTTCCACGTTTGGCGGAATCCTTGGAAAACATCAGGCGGCTGCACCTTTATCCTTTCGCCATTCCCGGTGTGAGACAAGCGAAAAAAGAACCGGCCGTTTTGATAAAACGAACGGAACGGGTT
>CAZWNI010000134.1:0-4174 GCA_964635385.1 uncultured Oscillospiraceae bacterium | reverse complement strand
CCCCATTTTGGGCAGCATCCTCAGCGGACATCCACCAACCACCTATTTGGCGTTTTTCATGATTATTGTAATGGCGGTGTTGATGTACCACACAAAATTTGGGGTATACGTCCGAGTGGTGGGTGAAAACGAAGACGCCGCCCGCAGCCTGGGATTAAAAAGCAATCAATATAAGTATATCGCAATTTTAATCGGCGCAGTCTGCTGCGCTTTGGCCGGCATTGACCTTTCTCTGGAGCGGTTGGCCGTATTTACAAATGATATGACTGCCGGGCGGGGCTTTATCGCCATCGCCGCCATTTACTGCGGACAGGGAGCCCCGGGACCCAGCGCCGTGTATGCCATTGTATTCGGTATGGCCAGCGCTTTGGCCACCCAGCTTACCGTATCTGCCGGTTCGGCGGCGGCTTTGCTGGAAGTTATCCCTTATGTGATCATGGGTGTGGTGCTTACGGTGGTCTCCATTATGAAGCGCCGCAAGGTAAAAGTCCGTGGATTCTGAAAAGGAGGAAAAAGCCTTGAGCCAGACAGCGTTGATTGTGGTGGACATGGTGCGGGATTTTACCGACCCGGACGGACTGGTGTTCTATCCGCAAAACAGGGAAGTGCTGCCTAAAATCGCCCAAGTTGTGCAGCGATGCCGGGAATACGGCATGACGATTGTGTTTTTGCAGCATTGCTACCGCAAAGGAAAGCCGGATAAGAATCTCAGCACCATGCGCCCTAATTGCATCGAAGGCAGCGGGGGAGAAGAAATTGACCCTATGCTTGAGGTGGATTGGGATCACGATTATGTGATAAAAAAGCGGCGGTACAGCGGCTTTTTTGGCACGGATTTGGATTTGGTCTTGCGGGAAAACAAGGTGGAAAATGTCATTGTAGTGGGGACCAAAACCAACTGCTGCATTCGTGCCACGGTCACCGATGCTTATTATTTGGATTATAACGCCATTGTTTTAAGAGATTGTGTTGCAACCAATTCAGAAACAGTCAACCAGGTGCATTTGGAAGATATTCAAAAATATTTGGGTACCGTAATTTCATCTGAAGAACTGTTTTACCAGATGGAGAAACATCAACTCTAACAACCGCCGGGGAAGGAGGGAAAAAGTATGTCTGTACACTATGACGTTTTGACCAGTGGATACATCAGCATGGATCATATGCTGAAGATCAAGTCCCCCGCCAGAATCGGATATACATCTTTGATTGCCAATCAGAGCAACGCAAAGGCATATTATGGGGGTTGTTCGGTGAATATCGCTTATGCCCTTTGCCGTTTGGGCCTTTCCGCCATGCCAATTCTTCGGGTGGGAAAAGATTATGAAAGCAGTGGGTTTCGTCAATTTTTGGAAGAAGGGAACGTACCGACTCGTGCAGTGAGCCTGGTAGAAGAGGAACTTACCTCCATCTGTTACCTGTTGCAAGACAATATGGGCCAGCATATTACCTTGTTTTATCCGGGGTCCATGGATGGTATTTATGCAAAACCCTTGGACGACGAAATCTTTCAGGATGTGGATCTGGGGGTTTTGACGGTGGGCGCCAGGTGCGACAACGAAGAATTTTTCGCACAGTGCAAAAAGCACGGAATTCCCCTGGTATTCGGTATGAAGGGAGACATGGATGCTTTTCCGCCGGATTTTCTGTCCCAGGTGCTCCATTACTGCAGAATTATCTTTACCAACGAATGCGAGCGGGATTCCATTGAAAGTATCTTCGGCAAAAGCCTGCTGAGTCTGTTTCAGGACGGCAATGCAGAAATCATTGTCACGACATTGGGAAAACAGGGAAGCCGGTATTATGAAAAAACCGCAGACGGCATTCGTGAGGGAGAAGTTCCCATCTGCCAGGTTTGCGGCAAGGTGGAAGACGCCACGGGTTCCGGCGACGCCTACATAGCGGGATTTTTATACGGTTATCATCAGGGTTATTCCCTGGAGCAGTGTGCACGGCTTGGCACGGTGCTTTCCTCCTTTATCATTGAAAAGGAAGGCTGCTGCACCAACGCTCCCACCCGGGAGCAGCTTTGGAGCCGGATGGCAAGTTTTGAAGCTGCGTTGAAGGAGGAACAGAAATGAGGACACTATATTTAGGCACTTCCCCCGAGACCGTCTCCGATTATGTGCTGTTTTCCGGAGACCCATGGCGTGTGGAAGTCATCAAACAGTATTTGGAAGATTGCCGACAGGTGGCGTTTTTGAGGGAATTTAACACCTATACCGGTGTTTACCGGGGAGTCCCCATTACGGTCACCTCCACCGGCATCGGCGCCCCCAGCGCCGCCATTGCCATGGAAGAGATGTATGAGTGCGGCATGAAGGTAGCGGTACGGATGGGAACGGTAATGGCCCTTCAGGACGATATGTTGGGGCACTTTATCGTCCCCATCGGCTCCATGCGCCGGGAGAGTACGAGTACAACCTATGTAGAGCTGAGCTACCCCGCTGTGGCAGATGTGGAACTGGTCAATACCCTGAATCAAACGATTCGGGACTATGGAAAACGGGTGCTGAATGGCATTAGCTGCACCATGGACGGTTTTTACACGCAAATGCATGATTCCCGGTTTTCCAAAGAGTGGGGACGGGATATGAGCCAGACTTTTCTCGAGTTAAGGCAGTTGGGCGTTTCCGGCATTGACATGGAATCTTCCTGTATGCTTACGGTAGGCCGATTGATGGGCGTCAAAACGGCGGTGATCACCATGACAACGGTACTGGAAAACTTAAAGGAAACGCTTCAGGGTCAACAGCGCAAAGAGGCGGAGGATCTCCTCTGCCGGGTGGCGCTGGAGGGGATTTGGCGCTTTGCGCAATCTCAATCCACATTGCAAAAATAAGTTTTGCTTCAAAACAGGTCGGTGTTTTGCAACCGATTGTGTCATTAAATTTGAAAAGGAACAGTGAAAAGCTATGGATATTCGAGAAATTATTCGTGTAGGCAACCAATTTGTAATTGGTATGGTTCACTGCCTGCCGCTGCCCGGCACAGTGGGCTATGGTGGGAATTGTGAAAAAATTTATCAGCAAGCAGTTCAAGATGCTTTGACGTTGGAGTCCTGCGGTGTAGATGCCGTCATTGTGGAAAATATGGGAGATGGTCCCTTTGCCGTGAAGATGGATCCGCCGCAAACCGCTGCGCTGACAGTGGCTGCTGACCGGGTGCGTCAGGCAGTAAAGATTCCGGTGGGAATTGACGCCGCATTTTGCGATTATGAAGCGTCTCTTTCCATCGCCTATACCGTAGGCTGCCAATTTGTGCGGATTCCGGTCTTTGTGGATACGGTGGAATTTTACGGCGGCATTATTACTCCCTGCGCCAGAGAGTGCATGATTCTGCGAAAAAACCTAGGCGCAGAAAACATTATGGTTCTGGGTGACGTGCAGGTAAAGCACACCAATATGGTGCTGCCTCATGTGACGGTAGAGAAATCCGCCAAGAATGCTGCAGATTGTTTTGCCGACGCCGTGATTGTGACCGGCTCCGCAGTGGGAGAAAGCACTCCCATTGAAATGATTCGCCGGGTCAAGCAGGTGGTAAATATTCCGGTGATTGCCGGAAGCGGTGTGAATGCCAAGAACATTGACCAGCAACTTAAAATTGCAGATGGTGCGATTATCGGTTCCAGCTTGAAAGAGGGCGGGGTGTTGACCAATCCCATTTCCGCTAAACTGGTCAACGAAGTGCTGGCGGGTCTTCACAGAGCATAAAGGATAAAAAAGGAGGAAGCAACTATGATGAGACCTATGAAGCTGGCGGGAAGCCAGCTGCTGTTTGGGGACGGCTGCCTGGAACACCTGAAAACGCTGCCCTATCGCAGAGCAATGATTGTCATCGGTGGCCGTAGCTTAGAACGAAACGGGATTTTAGCCAAGGTAGAGGACTATCTCCGGCAGGCCGGCGCCGAAACGGCGGTGTTCCGCGGAGTGGAGCCGGACCCTTCTTTTGCCACCGTCTGGAAAGGCGCTCAGGCTATGAAGGAATTTCAGCCGGATTTGATTGTGGCCTTAGGGGGAGGGTCCCCTATGGATGCCGCCAAAACCATGTGGATTTACTATGAGCATCCGGAACTGACCACCCTGGAGGAGTTGCTTAACACCAATCCTTTTCCGGCATTGCGCAGGAAAGCGCATTTCTGCTGTATTCCTTCCACCGCAGGGACAGCCAGTGA
>CAZWNI010000133.1:0-4180 GCA_964635385.1 uncultured Oscillospiraceae bacterium | reverse complement strand
TTCCACATGTATCTCTATTGGATAGCCAAATATATGATCGAAGTAATACCAGTTTGCAAGAATGAGTATCCTTTTCATGCATGAAAACGCAAAAAAAGACATATAAACATTCTTTGATTTTTGATTTTTTTAATTTTTAGTTTATAATTTTTTATAGGTAAGGTGTTCTAGTTTACTCTTACGATTTGATGTGGAGAAATCCTTTTTATGTTTGGATCTTTTTCATCACCACTGAACTTAAGCGGGTTTGACAACCCCATCTTTGATAGAGCCTATCTGGTCGGATAGGCTCTTTATTTATTGCTGCTTTTTTATTTTCCTTAACAGTTCTCTTATCCCTGATTCAACAGTTTCGGCAAATTACTCCTTAACAACTGAATAAAATTATTTATATTTGTTTGATACTTATATACTTTGATGTGTGTATTATAATCTTATCTGATTCCATTTTTATCATTATACACTATGATTTATGAATGCGTCTCCTGTAATATGAGTTCTGGTTTCTCACTAGTTATTCTATTCATCTCAAGCTTGTTATTTAATGTATCACATCCTGTTTCATCTGTCCATCTATGGTCATAAAGATAGTATCCTCACAATAGAGATGATGAAAGCTAGTATGTAAGAAAATAAGTAGGAAATGCGTTAAAAAGATATAAGTAAGAAATATCCAATAAAGAATTCAAATAAACTATGCGCCAAATAATAAAGTGTATTTAAAAAAGTCGATTGAATTGATAAGGTCATAATAATCAATTTAGTCGACTTTTATTTCGAATTTCTCTTTTATCTCTTCACTCCATGGTGAGAACTAATCCAGCTTCTCTGAATGTTCAATTAAATCTTGTTGAAGTAAATATTCTAGGATAAACTCAATATAACTATATGGATCTAGCTTATTTGCTTTGGCTGTTTCGATTAGGCTAAATACTACTGCACTTGCTTTAGCGCCTTTGGTAGATGTTGAAAACTGCCAGTTCCGTCTGTTATGTTCTATAGATTTTTTAGAAATTTTAGTATATCAATTCTTTGTTGAATCACTTGAAGTATTTACTCTTTCCATAGCTTTTCTTTTCAATTCAATATCTGCCACCATATTGGATTATTCTTTCAAAGGAAAGAGAATGTCAAATAAAATTTGGAAAAGTATATATCAAATATACGAACAAGGTGAAGTGTTATATTTGATAAGTTAAACCCCAAACTATCTGTGGGTTTTATTGTATACAACAAAAGATCAACCTAAGTTGATCCGTCTATTTGTTTTTTTATTTACGGGATATTGAGACATGATTTCCATTAATTTAGCACGATTCCAAAGAAAAACACCTGTTTTTGATGCTAAATCATCAGCAGAAGAAGTGAATTGTGAATTTGTAACAACCATTCCTTCATCACAATTATAGTACTGCATGCCTGATACGATTTCTTGAACGGCCTTATTTCCAACCTGATTTTTATAGCATTTAGCTTGAATTCCGATTTTCTTTCCGCATTTTTCAGCAATTAAATCAAGACCTTGGTCATATGATTGTGATGTAAGATTACATGTATATCCCATTTGTTCAAATAATGAGAAAAGAAAAATTTCAAATTCTTGTCCAGACATTTCGTCAATATCTTCAATTGTATATGGATTTTGGATAAGATTATCTGATAATAAGTCACTTTTTAGTTTTTCTTTCTCTAATTCTTTTTTAATTGAATCTATTTTATAATATCTATTTTTTAAGAACTTGGAATATTCATCTATGATTATTTGATTATCATATCTATGTTCATCAGCTTTCACTTTCATTACATAACAAAAGTATAAATCAAGAGTTTCATCATCTAATATTGAAGAATTATCAAAGAAATATTTTTTTACTAATGTTTCGAGCATTCCCTTATTGGAAGCAACAACTAAAGGAAATCTTTGCTTAAATTCGTTTGCCATAATTTCAACGGATTCAGTAAGCAACAATTCTAAAATAGGGTATTCAATAAGGTTAGAATTAAATTTTTCCTCGTCCTTGAAATGAAAATCACTAGCCCTGATAGAACTCTGAAAAACAATACTCTGTAATTCCTGACCAAACTCTTCCATGAATATTTCATAAAAAGATGCGTAATACGATGTCGTTTTATCACTGACGTATTCTAGAGAATCCTTAATTATCGGATGATTATCTATAGCATCATCCTTAATCCAAAGTAATTGTTTCATTTCGTATTGAAGAGAAATAACACTAATCATAGAATATATGGTATTTTGAGAAAAAAACATACGAAGAAAATTCTGAATCATTTTTCTCGATTTGTCATGATCATACATGTATGTGTATAGGTTCTGAAGAATTTTATTTACCACATGGTTCTTAGCCCTGTCAGTAACTGATTTTTTTCTGTAGAAATTGTGTTAGTTTTTTGGTGGGTTGTTTGTGTAGAAGAGGATTTTTCTTCGCTAATATTGTTAACTATATTTTCTATCTTGTCAAAAAATGGTTTACTATCAACATTATCGCTTTCTAAAAAGTTTGTGTTATTTAAATCATCTACTTTCTTAAGAATATTAAGCTCATCGTCGAATTTATTTTCATCAGCTACATTATCTTGTTTTTTGATTGGTTTGAACTTTTCATTCTATTGACTGGATAACATATTATTGTCATGACTATTAAGATTTAATAAGTCTGAAGAGCAAGATATAAAAGATTCACTTATTTTACTATGAAGCTTTAAAAACTCATCTGTATTTAAGGTGAATTGTGTTTTTATTTTTATTAGCTTGAAAGGTTTAAGAGAACTATTTACCAGATTCAATTCATCATCAATTGATTTAATTGAACGCTTTAATTTGAAATACTTGCAAAAAATTATAAATCTCTGAATAGCATAAGTACAAGAACCCATGAAACACCCAAATACAATAATTGTAAGTATTGTGATGGTACTACCCTCATCAAGGATACTAGGGTCTTCCATATATGAATTTATCCATACATTTAATCCGATAATTCCCCAAATAATACTATGAATCCAAATTGTTTTTTTTGAATGTAATGGCTTTAACTCAAGTAAATAATCACAATTATTGCAGTTGATAAATTTATTTAGCTTTTCTTTTTTATATATAATTGTCTTCTTACAGTGTTTGCAATACACAACTTGTATATTATCCTTTTCTTTTAATATTATTCCTTTTGTCATCTTAATGATCCCCTTTATTGAGTATATTATACTAAAGCGATACGTGGTAGTCCAATTTTTTCATATATTTCTATAATTTTTATTTATTGGTTATTTATTCTTCATTAGAAATGTTTCTCAGAGAACCATAATTAACTATATAGACGGTATTACTTGTTTTCTTGATTTCATTAAGTTTGTCAATGTTTTTGAAATTACTGAAGATCATTTCAGACAATATCTTATTTTCCTTCATTCTACTTATTTATTCAAGGGTACTATTAATACTGTATGCGTAAAATACAAGGGTGATTCAAATATTAAATATGATTTGAGATAATATATCCATAGGAGGTTATACTTATGAATAAAAATAATATAAACAACTGGTATGAACTTATTAAAAATATAAGCAAAGTGGTATTGGGTTTCAGAAATGGTGTCAGCTGAATGGCATTTCATCTAGTGTAATGAATTATCGTCTTTATGCTGCTCCTAAACATATAATGTAGCCATCATGGCATAGCGAAAGAACTTGCAGGATTTATATAAGGAATGAAAACAGGAAAAATATAGAAGAACCCATTGCTGAAGTTTGTTTGTATATAAAATTTATGGGACAAATGATAGAAAAAATCATTTGACAAAAAGCAGATTTATTTAAAAACAGTTAAAAAGGAGGACTGAAGTCAAGAGGAAAAACACACATGAAACCAATAGAATAGAAGAGCCTCAAAAAAGGAGAAACAGGTTGAGTTATCTATGGCCTTTTCTTTGTGACATAAATAAGATATGAGAGAAGTCGCGATCTAGAGTATCAACAATTATTCATGATCTACGCAGATAGATAGTTAGAATTGATTTGACGAACCATTAATCTTGGGGTAGCTCATCCTCGTATAATAGAGTGGTTAACTGTCGATAAATCTCATATTTTGGGGCTTTTGTATGACATTGATGATAAAATCAAATAATTTTATTATGAATGTGTAATTTATACTTGACA
>CAZWNI010000132.1:0-4248 GCA_964635385.1 uncultured Oscillospiraceae bacterium | reverse complement strand
TCTTTTTCAGATTCAGCACCAGAATGCCCTGGGTGTCCCGTGTGGTTTTTTCCGGAATCAGATCGGAGTGTACCAGCAGCACCCTCCGGCCGGTGGTGGTGATCTGGAACTCCTGCCCCTCTCCCACCTGGAAAGCGGCTTCCAGCCCAAACTTGCCGCAGTAGGCGTTGGCCAGCTTTTTCCGCTTGGTCTTGGTTTCGTAGGCGGTCAGGGGAACCTTGGCCACCCTGCCGGTCTCGAAGAAGAACAGCATATCCCCGGCGTAATCCCTGGTCACCGCCATGGCCACCACCCGTTCCCCTTCCTCAAAGCCCAGGTCCCCGGCAACATAGTTGCCCATGAGGCTGACCTTGGTGTCCGGGAACTCGTAGGCAAAGGACTTGTACACCTGCTGATGGTCGGTGAAGAACAGCAGATGGGCGTCTGCGGTGGCTTCCACATGCTGGATAATCTCGTCCCCTTCCTTGAGCTTGTGTTCCCCGCTCATTCGCAGGGACTGGGGGGTGACCTTTTTGAAGTACCCCTCCCTGGTGAGGAACAGGTGGACGGCGTAGTCCGGGTGCTGCTCCTCCTCCGCTTCCGCCTCCTGGGCGTCAAAGAGGAACTGGGTCTTTCGGGGCTGGCCGTACTCCGCAGCCACCTGCTTCAGCTCCTGGACAATGACCCCCTGGATCTTCTTTTTGCTGGACAGAATGTCCTCCATTTTGGCAATGTCTTCCCGAAGCTGCTCCACCTCGGCGGTGCGCTTGAGGATATACTCCCGGTTCAAATGCCGCAGCTTGATCTCCGCCACATACTCCGCCTGGATCTGGTCGATGCCAAAGCCGATCATCAGGTTGGGCACCACTTCGCTTTCCTCTTCCGTCTCCCGGACGATGCGGACCGCTTTGTCAATGTCCAGCAGGATAAGCTGCAAGCCTTCCAGCAGGTGGAGCTTTTCCTTTTTCTTGTTCAGCTCAAAGTAGATCCGCCGCTTGACGCACTCGGTGCGGAAGGCCACCCACTCCTGCAAAATCTCCCGGACCCCCATGACCCTGGGACTGCCGGCAATGAGAATGTTGAAGTTGGCGGAAAAGCTGTCCTGGAGGGGGGTGGACTTAAACAGCTTCAGCATCAGCTTGTCCGGGTCGGCGCCCCGCTTCAAATCCAGGGTGAGCTTTAAGCCGCTGCGGTCGGTTTCGTCCCGCATATCGGAAATTTCCTTCAGCCGCCCCGCCTTCACCAGATCCACGATTTTGTCCATAATGGCCTCCACGGTGGTGGTGGGAGGGATCTGGAGAATGTCGATGCAGTTGGCGGAGGAGTCGTAGCGGTACTTGGCCCGGATCTTCACGCTCCCCCGGCCGGTGCGGTAAATCTGGTCCAGTGCGGCCTTGTCGTACACCAAGTAGCCGCCGCCGGGGAAGTCCGGCCCCAGCAGGGTCTCGTGGAGGTCGCAGTCCCCATCTCGGATCAGGGCGATGGTGGTGTCGCAGATTTCTTTCAGGTTAAAGGAGCAGATGTTGCTGGCCATGGAAACGGCAATCCCCACGTTGAAGTTCACCAGCACCGAGGGGAACCGGGCGGGAAACAGGGTGGGTTCGGTGGTGGTGTTGTCGTAGTTTGGCACAAAGTCCACCGTGTCCTTGTCGATGTCCTCAAACAGCTCCTTACAGATTGGCTCCAATTTGGCTTCGGTGTACCGGCTGGCGGCGTAAGCCATGTCCCGGGAATAGGCCTTGCCGAAGTTGCCCTTGCTGTCCACATAGGAATGGAGCAGGCTTTCGTTGCCCCGGCTCAGACGCACCATGGTTTCGTAGATGGCGGCGTCTCCGTGGGGGTTCAACCGCATGGTCTGCCCCACAATGTTGGCGGACTTTACCCGCTGGCCGGAAAGCAGTCCCATTTTGTACATGGTGTAGAGGATCTTCCGGTGGCTGGGCTTGAAGCCGTCGATCTCCGGCAGTGCCCGGGAGATAATGACGCTCATGGCGTAGGGCATATAGTTTTGCTCGATGGTTTGGGTAATGGGCTGGTTGAGCACACTCCCCGCCCCTTCGATTTCCGCCGTCATGGCGGGAGCCGTTTTTCTCTTTTCCGGCTGGGATTTTTTTCTTGGCATGCTGGTTCTCCCTTACATGAAATTCCAAGTATTCAACACAAAACCCCTGCCTTGACAAAGCAAGGGGGAAATGTTATACTGAAAACAGAAAAGGACAAAGCTGAAAGCGGCCTGCCCTTCTTATTACGATGAAGTAATCGCTTGTGGGCAGATTAAGCGGTTACTTCTTTTTTGTCATGGACCAAACCAGATGAATCAGACCTGCCAACAGCAGGCAAAACTGAATCAAGTCGGACCAAGTGACTTCCATGGTATCCCCTCCCTTCCTTCCGGTTGGAGGGGGTTACTTATGTTTTGAAGCATTCCCCTTCCGACCTTTGTACCCAAAGGGCCTCGAATCGAACACGAATAAAGGGGCAAGCCGCTACCGTTTCATTGCTTTGTCCTCCCCGCAAAACTGCGGGTGGATTCCAGTAATTGGAATCGTATCTCGATTATAGCAACCGCATTCTTTTTTGTCAAACAACAAAGCAACGTGGTCTTTTTAGGAAATATCCGCCAAATCCAGATATTCCTGCCCATGCTGGGCGATGAAGTCCTTCCGGCCCTGGAGGTTGTCCCCCAGCATCAGATCGAACATGTCGGCGGTGCGCCGAGCGTCCTCCGCCTCCACCCGAATCAGCCGGCGGGTTTGCGGGTTCATGGTGGTCATCCACATCATGTCCGGGTCGTTTTCTCCCAGACCCTTGCTCCGCTGGAGGATAAATTTTTTCCCTTCCAGCTTTTTCAGCACCTCGCTCTTTTCCTTTTCGGTGTAGGCGAAGTAGGTCTTATCCCTGGCGGTGATTTCAAACAGGGGGGACTCGGCGATATACACATACCCTTCCCGGATCAGGGTAGGGGTGAGCCGGTAGAGCATGGTGAGGATCAGGGTGCGGATCTGGTAGCCGTCCACGTCGGCGTCGGTGCAGATCACCACCTTGCTCCACCGGAGCTTGCTTAAATCAAAGGTGGACAGGTCCTTGTTTTTGCTGCTCTTTACCTCCACCCCGCAACCCAGCACCTTAATCAGATCGGTGATGATCTCGTTTTTGAACACCTTGGCGTAGTCCGCTTTGAGACAGTTGAGGATTTTCCCCCGCACCGGGATCACCGCCTGGAATTCTGCGTCCCGGCCCTGCTTCACCGAGCCCAAAGCGGAGTCCCCTTCCACGATATACAGTTCCCGCCGGGACAGGTCCTTGCTGCGGCAGTCTACAAATTTCGCCACCCGGTTGGCCATATCCACCTTGTCGGAGAGGGTCTTTTTCAGGTTCAGCCGGGTCTTTTCCGCATTTTCCCGGCTTCGCTTGTTGATCAGCACCTGCTCCACGATTTTGCCGGCTTCCTCCGGCTTTTCCAAAAACCAGACTTCCATCTGGTGCTTGAGAAAATCGGTCATGGCCTCGTAGATGAACTTGTTGTTGATGGCCTTTTTGGTCTGGTTCTCGTAGCTGGTCTGGGTGGAGAAGGAGGAACTGACCAGCACCAGACACTCCTCCACGTCGGCGAAGGTGAGCTTGCTTTCGTTTTTGTTGTACTTGCCGTTTTGCTTGCAGTAGCTGTCCAGTTGGCTGACCAAAGCCTGGCGCACCGCCCGGTCGGGGCTTCCCCCATGTTCCAGCCAGGAGGAGTTGTGGTAGTATTCCAGCAGTTTCACCCGGTTGGAGAAGGCCACGGCCACGCTGAGCTTCACCCGGTAGTCCTTTTTGTCCTCCCGGTCCCGACCGGTGCGCTGGGTCTCCCAGTACTGCACCCCGGTCAGCCCCTGTTCCCCCAGCACTTCCTTCACATAGTCGGTGATGCCGTCTTGATAGAGGAAGTCCTGGCTGGTAAAGCCGTCTTGGGTCTCCACCTTTAAGGTGAACACCAGCCCTTTGTTGACGATGGCCTGACGGCGGAGCACATCTTGATAGTATTCCACCGGAATGTCAATGTCGGTGAACACCTCCAGATCCGGCCGCCAGTGAATCCGGGTGCCGGTGGTTTTGTACCGGTAAGCCTGCTTGTCAAAGGAGATGTTTTCCCCTTTCTCAAACCGCAGGGTATACTTCTGCTTGTCCCGGTGGATCTCCACCTCCATGTATTCGCTGGAATACTGGGTGGCGCAAAGGCCCAGGCCGTTGAGCCCCAGGGAAAACTCGTAGTTGTCCCCGTCCTCGTTTTGA
>CAZWNI010000131.1:0-4252 GCA_964635385.1 uncultured Oscillospiraceae bacterium | reverse complement strand
CGGCAAAGGCTATCCCCTTTTGCTGTTTTTCAAACGATGTACCCAGCCGGTTTGCCAACTCTTAACCAAAACAAAAGAATCTTTTTGTCCGGGCTTTTCAAAGGCGGCTTTTTCGTGAAATTTTTTTGCAAACATTTTGTCCTGCCATGGTGGAGGATTTTACAACGCCTTTGGTATACTGCTTAGCAAGAGGAAAAGGCTCTGCCTTTCCCCTAAAAACAAAAGGAGAGTTGAGCATGCAAAAAACCAACATCTTTTCCGGAACCGCCGCCAGGGTCACTTCTCTGCTGCTGGCCGGAGTCCTGGGCGTCAGCGCCGTGTGTGCCGGGCTGGGGGGAATCACCTCCTCCCGCACCGTCTCTGCGGCGTCAACCGCCCAAACCGACGGCTTGTCGGTGGTAGACAGTTCCACCGTCTGGAGCTATCTGGACGACAACACCGACCCGGCAGGCGATTCCGCCAGCTCCGACTATGTCCGCACCAGTTGGACCAGCCTGAGCTACGACGACAGCGGCTGGAAAACCGGCTCCGGAGCCTTCGGCGCCAAAAACGGCGCCATTGCCGATTTGGGAAACGGCTGCATTCCGGACGTGCTGTTGAACCAGTACATCGACGGCAGCAGCGGAGATGACATTCCGGTTTTCTTCTTCCGCACCACCTTTGAAGTGGAGGACGCCGACGCCATCACCCAGATCACCGGTTCCCTGCTGTACGACGACTCCGCCACCGTATACTTAAACGGGGTGAAGATCGCCGGTTTCGACGATGAGGACATCACCGAAAATATGCAGTACGGGGGCAGCAACAAGACCGCCCCCCTCACCGGTGAAATCAATGTCACCGACACCTCCATGCTGGTGGAGGGCGCCAACGTCCTGGCGGTGGAGATCCACCAGGGACGGGCCAGCAGCTCCGATGTGTACTTCGAGTTTGAAAGCCTGACCCTCAGCCTGACCGACAACGTCGATGCCTTCAACCCCATTGATTTTGTGATCAACGTAGGCTCCGATGAAACGGAACTGACCTTTGTGTGGTATGACACCACCGCCACCCCCGACACCCTGGTGTTCAACGGCGTCAGCTACACCGCCTCCACCGAAGCGGCCAGCCGGGAAGGCTACACTATCCACACCGTTGCCATCACCGGTCTGGAAGCCAACACCGCCTATGAATACTACATTCAGAACGGCAGCGACAAAACCGAAACCTACACCTACACCACCGGGGATTTCGACTCCAACTCCCTGGACGTGCTGATTGTGGGCGACCCCCAGATCGGCTCTTCCGGCAGCAATGAAAGCGACACCAACGGCTGGAACGACACCCTGGAAACGGCCCTGAGCGACGGCGTGGATTACGACTTTTTGTTCTCCCTGGGCGACCAGATCGACACCTACTACAACGGAAGCAACGGCGACGCAGTGGAAGCGGAATACGACGGCTACCTGTCCAGCGACCTGCTCACCAGCCTTCCCATGGCGACCCTGGTGGGCAACCACGACAACGGCAGCGACTCCTCTTTGTATGTGGAGCATTTTGAAAACCCCAACGTCTCCACCTACGGGGAAACCTATGGGGAGGACGGAGACTACTACTTCACCTACAACAACGTGCTGTTTCTGGTGCTGAACACCTCCAACCTGTCCATCGCCGAACACAAAGCCTTTTTGGAAGAAACCCTGGCGGAACACGGGGACGAAGCCCAGTGGACCATCGTGGCCTTCCACAAATCCATCTACTCGGTGGCCAGCCACGTCACGGAAAGCGACATCGTCACCCTGCGTACCGGCCTGGCTCCCATCTTCGCCAGCCTGGACATCGACCTGGTGATTCAGGGCCACGACCACGTTTACGCCCGCAGCTACATCATGGGCGGCGAGGACGGAATGGAAGCTCAGATCACCGATGAGGACGACCGGGATTTGACCACCGGCCAGGAAACCTTCACCGATCCTGACGGCGTCATGTATGTGACCTTTAACTCCGGTTCCGGCAGCAAAAACTACTCCATCACCAGCGAAGCCTACATCTACACCGACGTCCAGTATCAGAACAACGGCCGCAGCTACTCCCACCTGAGTGTAGACGGCAACAGCCTGACCGTCACCACCTATGACCTGGAAAACGGCTCCGTCACCGACACCTTCACCATCTACAAGACGGTGGAAGCCACCGGCATTACCCTGGATCATTCGGAAGTGGCCCTGTCGGAGGGGGAAACCGCCCAGCTCTCCGCCACGGTGCAGCCGGAAGATACTACCGATACCACCATCACCTGGACCTCCAGCAACCCCGACGTGGCCGCCGTAGATGAAAACGGCCTGGTCACCGCCCTGACCGCCGGGGAAGCTACCATCACCGCCGCCACCTCCAACGGCCTGACCGCCGCCTGCACCGTGACGGTCACTGCCCAGGAAACCCCGGCAGACCCGGATCAGTCCGACACCGATGTGCCCGGCGCCACCGAGCCTGACCAATCCGGCAGCGGCACCGGTACGGATACGGATTCCAGTACGAATACCGATACCAGTACGGATACGGATACCAGTACCGATACCGATACGGACACCAGTGTTGACGCCAACACCAACACAGACGCCGACGTCAGCGCCGTACCCAAGACCGGCGACCAGGCCAACCTGACCCTATGGGCCCTGCTGGCCATGGCAGTGGCCGCAGCGGCAGCCATTCCTGCCGCCCGAAAGATTCTGGTCAAAGGCAGCCGGTAATTTTCTCTCCCAATATGCCTTCAGGTGCGGCGGAATTTCCGCTGCACCTGTTGTGCGTTTTGCCGGACAGGAAAACCCGCCCCTTATCCTGAGAATGACACGCCGGATACGGCTAAGCCCCACCGGCCCGGAGGAAGATCCATGATACAACTCAAATCCAACCACTGGCTGACCATCGGCCTGGCGGCCTTCGCCGTCGTCAGCGCCATTGTTTTTATCCTGCTCCCCTGGGAGGAAATGAACAACTACCAGGCGGTGAACAACTCCACCTTAAACTACTACAAGGCCCGGGTGGACCAGGTGGTCAGCGAAACTCTCTCTGCCGATGACCTGGAGCCAGGGCGGAACCTGGGTACCCAGGAAATCCTGGTGACCCTTCAGGAAGGCCCCAATGCCGGAACCCAGGTGGAGATCCTAAACTACCTCAACCGCACCCAGAACGTGGAGGTCCACGCCGGGCAGACGGTGATTGTCTGCGCCGATGAGCCGGACGAAGCGGAGCCTTACTACACCGTCTACAGCTACTACCGAAACCCTGCCATACTTGGAATTATCCTGTTTTTCGGAGCGCTGATCATTCTGGTGGGCCGGGGCACCGGGGCAAAGTCCCTGCTGGGGCTGGCCTATACCATCTTTGCGGTGCTGTTTTTCCTGCTGCAAGCCATCTTCCACGGCCTGCCTTCGGTGCCCATCACCCTGCTCACCGTCACCGTTACCACAGTAGTGAGCCTGCTGCTCATGGGCGGGGCCAGCAAAAAGAGCCTGGCGGCCATCTTCTCCACAGTGACCGGACTGCTGCTGTCCACCGGGGTGTTTGCGGTGTTCCAGGGGCTGCTCCACATCTCCGGCTACACCATGGACGAGGCGGAGTCCCTGCTGCTGGTGACCCAGGCCACCGGGCTGGATCTGGGCAACCTGCTTCTGGTCAGCGTGCTGATCTCCTCTTTGGGGGCGGTGATGGATATGAGTATGTCGGTGGCCTCTCCCCTGGAGGAAATCCACCGGCTAAACCCGGAGCATGGCTTTTCCCAGTTGGTGCGCTCCGGCATGAACATCGGCCGGGACACCATCGGCACCATGACCAACACCCTGATCATGGCCTATACCGGTACCGCCCTTACCACCATGCTGGTGCTGATGGGGTACGGCTGGTCCTTCCAACAACTGCTCAACTCCAACTACCTTGCCATGGAACTGGCCCAGTCCATCGCCTCCACCACCGGAGTGGTGCTGACGGTTCCCGTCACCTCCCTGATCTGCGCCTGGATGTTTGCCAAGGGGAATGGGGAACGACTCCTTCCCCATCTGCAAAAAAAGCGGACCTAATCCAAAGAAGCTAAAAAGAGGGCCTTCTGGATTTGGAATAGAGGCCGCTAACCTCCCTGTCAACGCAACTGCCGCCGGTTTGCACCCGGAAAGCAATTTTGAAATTTTCTCCGAATCTGGGAAACAGAAACTGCGCAGGATGGCGCCGAAGTGGGTCAGAAACAGCCGGAAATTGGTATCACCAAGAGGTCATTTCT
>CAZWNI010000130.1:3591-4253 GCA_964635385.1 uncultured Oscillospiraceae bacterium | reverse complement strand
TCACGCCTAGTTTATTCCATTTTTGGGATTTGGCAAGGGCTTTTTGCAAAAAAATGGGGATCCGGAAAATTACCTGAAATCGAAAAGCAAAACGAGGTTTTAGCTTAATTTTTTAGGCGAAAAACCCGGTAAATGCTTTTGAAAAGTAAAAAAACAAAAGAAATTCCTCTTGACAGGGCCATTGAAATGGTCTATAATTAAGAACGCATTGAACAACGACGTTCACGGATTTTCTTCTCTTTTGTCCAAAATCTGACAGCGAGGCGAAAATCGGTGAACGTCTTTTTGTTATCCGTTTTATGAGATGAAGGAGGCCAACCAGATGATGAGCCAAAATATTCTCCACAAGGAAGGAGAGGTACGCATCCCTTCCGGCTGCGCAATCTCCGGTATTTTTTCCAAATCCGGCAAGAAGGTCAACGGCCGGGAAATCATCAAATCCATTGCCACCATGCACGACCGTTCCAACGGTTTAGGCGGCGGATTTGCAGGATACGGCATTTACCCCCAATACCCCGACGCTTACGCCTTTCATGTGTTCTACGAAGACGAAGCCAGCAAAGAACGCTGCGAAAAATTCTTAGAGCGGCACTTTGATGTCATCAACCTGTCCAAGATCCCTACCCGAAAAATGGCCGTCATTACTAACGAGCCTCCGATCT
>CAZWNI010000130.1:0-3581 GCA_964635385.1 uncultured Oscillospiraceae bacterium | reverse complement strand
CGTCACTCCCCTGCACATTAAACTGATACAGAGCCAGCTTTCCGAAGAGGAATTTACCAAACGGTGTGTGATCAACATCAACACAAACCTGAACGGCGCTTATGTGTTTTCTTCCGGCAAAAACATGGGTGTCTTCAAAGCGGTTGGATTTCCGGAAGACGTAGGCGAATTTTACCGGCTGGACGAGTATGACGCTTACAGTTGGACCGCCCACGGCCGGTATCCCACCAACACCCCCGGCTGGTGGGGCGGCGCCCATCCCTTTGATTTGCTGGGTCTTTCCATCGTCCACAACGGGGAAATTTCTTCCTACGACGCCAACCGCCGTTACATTGAGATGTTTGGATATAAATGTAACCTGCTCACCGACACCGAGGTAATCACCTACATCATCGACTACCTGGCCAACGAAAAGAAACTCACCATGGAAGAGGTGGCCAGCGTCATCGCCGCTCCGTTCTGGAGCACGATTGAGCGGATGCCCCAAAAACAAAAAGAACAGTTCACCTATCTGCGCAACGCCTTTGCCAGCATGCTGATTACCGGTCCTTTCTCCATTTTGGTGGGATTCGAGGGCGGCATGATGGCCCTCAACGACCGGCTGAAGCTGCGGAGCATGGTGGTAGGTGAAAAGGACGACACCGATATGGTGTACATCGCCAGCGAAGAGTGTGCTATCCGGGTCATCGAACCCAATGTGGACCGGGTTTGGTCCCCCAAGGGCGGCGAACCGGTGATCGTCCGGCTGAACCCCGATGCGAAAGTGTAAGAAGGAGGATCTGCAAAATGGGCAATAACGGTATCAATTATATCCACCCGGAATTTGAAGTGATCCGGGATCAGGACAAATGCATTGCCTGCCGGGTCTGTGAGCGGCAATGTGCCAATGAAGTGCATTATATAGATGAAGACGGCGTGATGCGGGCGGACAATTCCAAATGCGTCAACTGCCACCGGTGCGTCAGCCTCTGTCCCACCGGGGCGCTGAAAATCGTCAAAAGCGACCACACCTTCCGCCCCAACGGAAACTGGACGCCTCAAATCATCAACGAGCTGTACCGCCAGGCAGGAAGCGGCGGGGTGCTGCTGTCCAGCATGGGCAACCCCACTAACCTGCCGGTATACTGGGATCGGATTCTGTTAAACGCTTCCCAGGTCACCAACCCTTCCATTGACCCCCTGCGGGAACCCATGGAAACGGTAACTTTCCTGGGGAAAAAGCCGAAAGAAATCGTTCGAGATGAGGAAGGCAGCATTGTCAACAACCTCACTCCTCAGATTCGGCTGAACACCCCCGTTATGTTCTCCGCTATGAGCTACGGTTCCATCAGCTACAACGCCCATGAGTCCCTGGCCAGAGCCGCTACCGAACTGGGCATCTGCTACAACACCGGCGAAGGCGGCCTGCACGAAGACTTCTATCAATATGGACCCAACACCATCGTCCAGGTAGCGTCCGGCCGGTTCGGGGTTCACAAAACCTATCTGGAAGCGGGCTGCGCCGTGGAAATCAAAATCGGTCAGGGCGCAAAGCCGGGCATCGGCGGTCACCTGCCGGGCACCAAGATTGTGGGCGACATCAGCCGCACCCGTATGATCCCGGAAGGCAGCGACGCCATCTCCCCTGCCCCCCACCACGACATCTATTCCATTGAGGATTTGCGCCAACTGGTGTACTCCTTAAAGGAAGCCACAGAATACAAAAAACCGGTGATCGTGAAGATCGCCGCAGTGCATAACGTTGCGGCCATCGCTTCCGGCGTGGCTCGCAGCGGCGCCGACATCATTTCCATCGACGGTTTCCGTGGCGGCACCGGCGCTGCTCCCACCCGAATTCGGGACAACGTGGGGATTCCCATTGAGTTGGCTCTGGCTGCGGTAGACTCCCGTTTGCGGGAAGAAGGCATTCGGGACAACGTCAGCGTTGTGGTAGGCGGCTCCATTCGTTCCGCCGCCGACGTGGTCAAGGCCGTTGCTTTGGGCGCCGACGCCTGCTACATCGGCACCGCCGCCTGCCTGGCCATGGGCTGCCACCTCTGCCGAAGCTGCCAGGAAGGCAAGTGCAACTGGGGTATTGCCACCCAGCGTCCGGAACTGATAAAGCGTCTCAATCCCAACATCGGCTCTCAGCGGCTGGTGAACCTGGTCAACGCCTGGACCCACGAAATCAAGGAAATCATGGGCGGCATGGGCATCAACTCCATCGAGAGCCTGCGGGGCAACCGCTTGATGCTTCGCGGCGTTGGCTTGAATCAGAAGGAACTGGAGATTCTGGGCATCAAATATGCCGGGGAATAAGGAGGAGATCTGGCTGTGAAACGAGTATATGTAAACGAAGAATGGTGCTTGGGCTGCCATCTCTGTGAATATCAATGTGCCTTTGCCAATTCCGGGGAAAAGGATATGGTCAAAGCGTTAAAGGGTGTAAAAATCAACCCCCGGATCCAGGTGGAGGAAGGGGCCGGTGTGAACTTTGCCGTTCAGTGCCGCCACTGCGAAGAACCTCTTTGCGTCAAGGGCTGCATTTCCGGCGCACTGAGTGTCAAGGACGGAGAAATCCATTTAGATGAAAACAAATGCGTGGGCTGCTACACCTGTGTGCTGATGTGTCCCTACGGCGCCATTATGCCGGGCAACGGCACAGCAGTACAGAAATGTGAACTGTGCCTGAACAATTCCTGCGGTGAACCCGCCTGTGTTAAAGGCTGCCCCAATGCCGCCATTGTGTACGAAGAACGATAAGGAGGAGCCAAAATGGAAAAGAATTATGTAATCATCGGCAACTCCGCCGCCGCCATCGGCTGTGTGGAGGGCATCCGTCAGGTAGATACCAAAGGCAGCATCCTCATCGTCTCCGACGAACCCCACCACACCTATTCCCGCCCGTTGATCTCCTACCTGCTCTGGGGCAAAACCGACCGTCAACGAATGAAATACCGTCCGGATTCTTTCTATGAAGACAACCAGGTGGAAACCCTGTTCGGCGTCAAAGCCACCGCTCTCCACCCGGAAGAGCATACTCTGGAACTGGACAACGGAGAAACCGTCACCTACGGCAAGCTGCTGCTGGCCACCGGTTCCCGTCCCTTTATCCCGCCTATGGAAGGGCTGGACCAAGTGGAAAAGAAATTCACTTTTATGACCTTAAACGATGCTTTGGCGCTGGAAGAAGCCATCACCCCGGATTCCAAGGTGTTGATTGTAGGCGCCGGCCTGATCGGCTTGAAGTGTGCCGAAGGCATCTTTGAAAAGGTGGCCTCTTTGACGGTGGTGGATCTGGCCAACCGGATTCTCCCCTCCATCTTGGACGAAGAAGGCTCCAAGCTGGTGCAGGAGTACATCGAAAAGAAGGGCGTCAAGTTCTACCTGTCCGATTCTGTGGCAAAATTTGAAAACGGCGTGGCGCACTTAAACAGCGGCGCTGAAGTGGAGTATGATGTGGCGGTCATTGCTGTGGGCGTGCGTCCCAATGTGGAACTGGCACAGGAAGCGGGAATTGACGTAAACCGCGGCATTCTTACCGATGTCCACTGCGCCACCAGTGCAGCAGATGTCTACGCTGCCGGGGACTGCACTGTCAG
>CAZWNI010000129.1:2297-4262 GCA_964635385.1 uncultured Oscillospiraceae bacterium | reverse complement strand
GTCAATCCGGATTCGATTTTCTTTAACAGGCAATCACCACATCATACCGTTTCAGCCAATCGTTGAGCTGAATCAGCCAGGCCAGCACCTGGGGCGCCTTCATCAACTGGCCGTACATAGGGTAGGTCATCCGTTCCGGATGTTCCATCAGTTGGGTCACTCCATCCGGATCAATCAGGGCCAGCACAGGGGAAGATGGGTCCTTGAGAATCTGCCGCATCCACCGGACCAAAACAGCAAAGTATTCCGGATGGTGGGTTTTGGGATAGGGGCTTTTTTTCCGCTTGGCAATCACCGGAGGCAGGATCGGCTCCATAGCCTTCCGCAGCAGCCCCTTTTCCCGTCCTCTCAAGCTTTTTAGCTGCCAGGGGAGGTTGTAAGCATACTCCACCACTCGATGGTCACAGAATGGCACCCGGATCTCCAGTCCGCAGGCCATGCTCATTCGATCCTTCCGCTCCAGCAGCGTCTGCATGAACCAGAAATAGTTGAGGACAAACATTTCCCGCATCCGTTTGTCCTCCGGGCTTTCCCCTTCCAGCCCTTCCGCCAGGGCCAGAGTGTCCCGGTATTCCGCCTGAAGGTACTCTTCCCCATCCTTGCAAAATTCCGGCCGGGCAATCTGCCGGCGGACGTCAATGTTGGGGCTCCAGGGGAAACAATGACTTTCCAGTGCCACTTTATCAAAATACCAGGGATACCCGCCGAACAGCTCATCGGCGCATTCCCCGCTGACAGCCACGGTAAAGTCCTTTTTGATCTCCCGGCAAAACAGCAGCATGGAAGAATCAATGTCCGCCATGCCCGGCAGATCCCGTGCCGCCACCGCCGGAATCAGGGCATAGGCCAACTGGGTGTTGCCCAGCACCACCTTTTTGTGCCGGGAGCCGATAAACTCGCTCATAATGTCGATATACTGATCATCGCTTCCCGGTTGGAAATGGTCGGCGGTAAAGTAGCGGTCGTTGTCCCGGTAGTCCACGCTGTAGGTGGTAAGCACCTTCCCCTGCCGCCGGTATTCCGCCGCTGCCACGGCGCTGATGATGGAGGAATCCAATCCTCCGCTGAGCAGGGTGCACAAGGGCACATCACTGACCAACTGCCGCCGAATGGCATCGGTGAGCAAACAACGCAGATGCTCCATGGTGCGTTCCATTCCCTCGGCATGGGGGCGCGGAGTGAGCTTCCAGTAAAACCAGGGGTGGATCTCCCCGTCCTTCCACGCAAGACACTCTCCCGGCCGCAGCTCCCGAATTCCCCGGAACACCCCGCTGCCCGGTTTTCTGGCCGGTCCCAGCAAAAAGAGCTGCCTGGCCCCTTCCCGATCCAACACCGGGGCCAAGTCCGGGTGGCAGAGCAGGGCTTTCAGTTCCGAAGCAAAGGCGAAGCCGTCCCTGGTTTTGGCGTAAAACAAGGGCTTAACCCCGCCCCGATCCCTGGCCAGAAACAGGGAGCCAGTCTCCTGATGGCAGACGGCAAAAGCAAAAATCCCATTGAGCTTTTCCGTGACCTGCTCTCCCCATTCCAGATACCCGTTGAGCAGCACTTCGGTATCGGAATGGCCGAAAAAGGAATACCCCTTTTCTTCCAGTTCCCGGCGCAGCTCCTCGGTGTTGTAAAGTTCCCCGTTGTACACAAGGGTGAAGCTGCCTTTCCGGCAGCAGCGGGTCATGGGCTGCTTGCCCCCCGCCGGGTCGATCACCACCAGCCGCCGGTGAATCAGGCAGACGGAATCGGACAGATAGACCCCTTCTTCATCTGGTCCCCTGTTTTTCAGTTGTTCCGACATTTTAAACAACACAGCGTCCCGCTTTACCGGGCCTTTGGTCAAACCGGTAAAACCCGCAATCCCGCACATATGCATCCCTCCTGTTTTACAGTATGCGCAGAAAGCGGGCCGGGTTCCCGGTGGATTTATCTTGCTCCCTGCCCCGCCAAAAGCTGTCCGGCCCAAACCCCCAGCAG
>CAZWNI010000129.1:0-2197 GCA_964635385.1 uncultured Oscillospiraceae bacterium | reverse complement strand
GGGAAATTCCCCACCGGCGGCAGCAGGCTCAGGGAATACCGTCCCACACACCCCAGCCCTCCGCCCAGAGCCACTAAAAGAAAATTCATGTCTTTTTCTCCTTTTCAAAAAAATCAGGCAGCTCCCGAAAGAACTGCCTGATCTGTTTTTGCTATTTAAGGTAGATAATTCCGGGGATTCACCTTCACCCCGTTGACCACCACTTCAAAGTGCAGGTGAGGGCCGGTAACGTTTCCGGTGCTGCCCGCAGTGGCAATCTGCTGCCCCTGGGCCACCACGTCCCCCACGCTTACCAACAAGGTGTTGCAGTGAGCATACCAGGTTTGGACGCCGTTGCCGTGGTCGATCTTCACCAGCCGTCCGTAGCCGCCGCTGTTGTAGGTGGCATAAATCACCGTGCCTCCGGCGGAAGCATAAATGGGTGCGCCGGTGGCTCCTCCGTACCGGGCAATGTCTATGCCCCGGTGGGTGGAGGAACGGCCGTCGCTGTCCCCGTATTCCGAGGACACATAGCCGCTCATGGGCCAGATAAAGCTGCTGCTGCCGCCGCTGGACACATCTACTGTGCCGGTACCTACCGTCACCTGTTCATTCACCGGCTCCTGAATGGTGGTAGAGGAAAGCACGGTGCGGCTTACCTCCACTCCATCAATGTAGGTGGCTCTGGCAACGACATCGGCCAACCCGTTCTGCCCCTCCTGCGTCACTATCGTGGTGCCTTCAAGATAGAGGGAGGAATTGGTGGTTTCCGTCTCGTAGGGAATCTCCTGCTGGTACTCAATGGTGCGGGTCACCTGCACCGACAGCACCGGCACCGCCTTGGTCACCAAAAGCTGCTGCCCGGCAATGAAGTTTTGAGGCTGATCGCAGCCCGGGTTTAACGCCAGAAGCTGGTCGTAGTCAATGCCCAAAGCACTTGCCACGCCTAAAGGGGTATCCCCTGCCTGAATGGTATAGTAGGTTTCTTCCTGGGTAGTGCCGGCAATGGCTGCGGCCAAATCTTCCCCGTCCTGCAAGCTGGCGGTGGGGTACAACCCGGTCACCACCTCCACCGATTCCGCAAAGGCCACCTCTTCGTCTTCCGCCCCGGTGCGCTGGCTGTCCAACAGCTCGTCCAGCACCGGCTGGATCGTGCCCAGATCCTGAGTGGCGCCGAAAAAGCTGCCGTCAACATACAGCCCTTCCCCCTCGGAAATGGAGTCGCCGGAAAGGCTGATGATTGTGTCCGCCAACTGGTATTCATCTATCAGTACGGAGCTGTCCACATAATCAATGGAATAGGTAGGCTCAAAGGTAAAGGCATCATCTCCGTCGTTGAGCACCATTCTGGACTGCACCATGCGGATAGCCTGATTCGCCTGGGCCTCGGTGCTCACTACCCCGATGACCTGTCCGTTATAAATTACATTCACCCCGGAATTCATCTGGCACACCACCACCAGTACCGCAGCCAAGACCGCCGCCGCCAGCAGAGGCAGACAGAGGTTGATCAGGGAACGCACCAGCCCGGCGTTGGTATGAAATCCGTCCTGTATGGCGTCGGACAAGGTGTTTATCCGCACCCGGAAAGGCTGACCTTTGGTAAGGGCCATTTTCTGCCGCACGACCCGCCAGCCGTCGGCGGTTTTATGGAAGGGTGCAGTCAATCGCCGCCAAAAGTGTCGAAGGGTGCGTTTCGCACGGTGGAAAGCCCGTTTGCTCAGCACCACCACCCGCCGTTTATAGTGGCGCAGGGTGTTTTGATAGAGCCACTGCAGCACCACCCACAGTCCCTTAAACAGGTAAAGCATCAATTCGCCCAACCAAATGAAAAAGTCCATCAAAGGGAATCCGTCTTTTTTCGGAAACTTCAAAAGCCCGCCTCCTTTCCAATTATGACAAAATGGTTACACCAATCTATTTTCATTATATCGGCAGTGCGCTGAAAAAACAACCCTATTTGTGCAATTTCCTGAAAAAATGCTAAATTTCGTCAAAATGTTGAATACAAATCGTATTATATCATTTGATTTTACAAATTGTATTGAGCAAAGGACGCAAAAAAGTGCGCCGTGGAAAAACCACAGCGCACTCAGGTTGCAGAAAAAGCATAATATAAAAGTTTTTAGTCCAGTTTTTTACAAAAAACTGGCGGGGTCGAATCCCACGCAGTGGATACGAACCCCACGCAGTGGGTACGAATCCCACACAGTGGATT
>CAZWNI010000128.1:0-4271 GCA_964635385.1 uncultured Oscillospiraceae bacterium | reverse complement strand
GAGCAGATCGACCTGGACTTCCTCGCCCGGCGGAATATCCCGGTGCCGGCGGATTACGCCCGAACCATCGCCCCCATGGGCTTTCATCGGGCGGCGGAGTACACCATCGCCCGGTTTGGCTTTTCCCAGTCTCCGGAAGAGATTATGGAGGAGTGGCACCAAATGGCGGTAGAGCAGTACGCTCATCACCTTTCCTTAAAGCCCGGCGCCAAGGAGTATTTGGAAGAACTGAAACAGCGGGGAAAGTCTCTGGCGGTAGTCACCGCCAGCTACCCGGAGCTGTACCGGCCTGCGCTGCAACGGGGCGGGGTGCTGGATCTGTTTGACACCATCGTCACCGTGAACCAGGTGCCCCGTGGCAAGGGCTTTCCGGATATTTACCTGGAGGCGGCCAAACGGCTCCGCCTGCCTCCCCAGCGGTGCGCCGTGTTTGAGGACATCACCCAGGGCATTCAGGGGGCCAAAGCCGCCGATTGTCTGGCGGTGGCGGTGTACGATCCCGCCAATCAGGGACAATGGGACCAAACCAGGGCGTTGGCAGATCTGTCCATCTGCTCCTTTGAAGAATTGCTGTAAACGGGTGAACGAGGGGGAAAGAGTATGCACTGGGCCATCAGCGACGTCCACGGCTGTTATGAGGAATACCGCAAACTGCTGGAAAAAATCCGATTTTCCCCTTCGGATACCCTTTACTTTTTGGGAGATGCGGTGGATCGGGGCCCACAGCCCATGAAGGTGGTGCTGGACCTGGCCGGCCGGGACAATGTGGTGCCCTTGCTGGGCAACCACGACTGGCTGGCCTGGCAGGTGCTGAGCCGGTTCGGGGAGACCATCGCCCAGGGCCGTCTGCCTGCCGGTACCCAGCAGGAACTGGCTCAATATTATTTTTGGCGGAAGCGGGGCGGACAGACCACCTTGGACAGCTACCGCCGGGCCGATCCTGCCCAACGGCAAATTATGCTGGATTATTTTGCCCGGTGCAGGCTGTGGCACCGGGTCAAAATCGGCAAAACCCTTTACTGGCTGGTTCACGCCGGACTGGGGGATTACGCACCCAACCGAACTCCGGATTCCTACACCCTCCGACAGCTCCTTATTCAGCGAGATGATTACACCTCCCCCCTCTCTTTGGATTTTGTCCTGCTGTCCGGCCATACTCCCACTGCCGTCATTGATCCCAGTTGCGCCGGACAAATCTGGCAGGGCAACGGACGGATCGCCATTGACTGCGGCATTTCCCACGGGCTTGCCTTGGGGGCTTACAATTTAGAAAATGGACAATGTGTCTATTTTCCATGATTTGCGTTGTTTTCTCTGCAAAAAAGAGGCAAATAAATTCCAAATTTTACCAAATTACCCATTGAATTCAACGTCAAAATGTGTTATACTGGGTGCGTAACCGGAAACTTCCGTCAAAAGGAGAGCCAATCATATGGCAAAACATTTTTATACCTGTCAAGAGCCGGACTGCGGTTTTGTGTTTGAACGATACGGAGAGGTGGCGGCCTGTCCTCGCTGTGGAGGGCGGAACCTGCGCCCGGCCACTCCCGAAGAACAACAGAAGTGCATCGAACAGCTCCGGCAGATTCACGGCAAAGTGTAACCGCTCCAAGGAGGGAATGCAAGATGAACGCTACCATGGAAACAATCTTACATCGACGCAGTATCCGCAGCTTTTTGGAAAAGCCTATCCCGAAACCGGTGCTGGAACAGATTGTTCTGGCGGGACAGTACGCCCCCAGCGCCATGAACCGGCAGAACTGGCACTTTACTGTGCTGCAAAATCAGGAAAAGATCCAGTCTTTGGCCAAAGCCGTTGCCCAGGAATTGGACATGGGGGAGGCGTACTGCTTCTATCGTCCCGCCGCTTTGGTTTTGGTCAGCGCACCGGCTGACAGCCATAACGGCGTTGCAGACTGCGCCTGCGCTTTGGAAAACATCTTTTTGGCAGCCTGGAGCCTGGACGTAGGTTCGGTGTGGATCAATCAGCTCAAGGACATCTGCGACCGTCCCGCTATCCGGGCGAAGCTGGATAAACTGGGGGTTCCCGGAGATCATCTGGTAGGAGGCATGGCGGCTTTGGGATACTTTGAAACTGCCCCTGAAGCCAAACCCAGAGCAGAAGGCACTGTTACTTGGGTGGAGTAAACAAAAAGATAAGTAAGTCAAAGAGCGTGCTGTGAGAAAAAACAGCACGTTTCTTGTTTGTGGAAAGGAAAATGGAATCCATGAAAAAAGTAAAAATTACGGTGTTGGAAACCATCGATCTATACTCCGGTGGACTCCAGCCGGTAGTTCAATCGGACTCCTCCGGTTGAAATCTTCCCTCAAATCTGGTATCATAAAAAGAAAGTAAGAAGCAGACCGTCACCAGCAGATGGTCTGCTTTTCCTGCGGAAAGGATAATCGTTATGAAAGTTTTGTTAGTCAACGGAAGCTCTCGGAAAAACGGCTGCACCAATGCGGCTCTCCAGGAAGTAGCCAGAGCGCTGGAGGAAGAAGGGATTGAAACAGAGTTTTTCTTTGTGGGAAACCAGCCCCTGCCGGACTGCACCGCCTGCTGCCAGTGCAGAAAAACGGGGGAGGGCGTGCTTCCGGACCCGGCCAACGAACCGGCCAACCAGGCGGCGGAGTGCGACGGATTCGTGTTCGGTTCTCCGGTATATTACGCCCACCCCAGCGCCCGTTTGATGGCGGTGATGGACCGTGCTTTTTACTCCTGCGGAAAGAACTTTTTCCAGAAACCGGCGGCAGCCGTCCTCAGCGCCCGGCGTGCCGGCACTACCGCTTCCATGGATGTACTCAATAAATATTTTACCATCTGTTCTATGCCGGTGGTGTCCTCCACCTATTGGAACCATGTGTACGGAAGCCAACCGGAAGATGTCCAGCAGGATAAAGAGGGTTTGATGACCATGCACAACATCGGGAAAAATATGGCCTGGCTGCTGAAATGTCTGGATCTGGGCAGACGGCAGGGAATCCTTCCCCCGGAAAATCCCAAGGTGCTTACCAATTTTGCACGGTAAGGCCGGGCTGGAATGCGGCGGCAGAGCCAAGGCGGAGACAGCCGGTCGAGGACGCCGTCCCGCCGCCGATTCCTGTGCGTTTGGGCGTTTTTGCTTCAGGACGGGATTTGACTCCCGGTCGATTCTTCCGGCTTTGGGGCGTATATTGGCAGTGGAAAAAGAAAGACGCCGTGTTCCAGTTTTAACAATCTGAAAACATTTTATAAATATTTTTTTCATTGCATCTCGGTATACTCAAAGAAAACGTAGGACAAAATCAGCCCAATAACTGCGGGTTGTTCCAAAGGAGAAAAATGATGGTTAAAAAAACAGTGGGCGCCTTTCACAATCGGGTCTCAGACATTTATCAAAAATCCAAGCGCAGTTCAATTATCGTGTATTTCATTTTGCGTGTTTTAATCATTCTCTGTATGATTCGACAGCTTTTTCAAGAAAATTATCTTTACGTTTTGCTCTGCGTCTTTTCCCTAGCCGTTATGACAGTCCCTTCCTTGCTCCGCACCACCTTGCGGATTGTCATGCCCAATGTGTTTGAAATCTGTATTGCTGGATTCGTCTTTGCAGCGGAAATTCTGGGAGAAATTTCCAACTTTTACGAACAATTTCCCTTCTGGGATTCGATGCTGCACACCATCAACGGCTTTTTGGCCGCCGCCGTTGGATTCAGCCTGATTGATTTGCTCAACTCCCATGTAAAAGGAGTGCAGCTTTCCCCACTGTTCATAGCGCTGGCTTCCTTTTGCTTTTCCATGACCATCGGCGTGTTGTGGGAGTTTTTTGAATTCAGCGGCGACCAGTTGTTCCGCAGCGATATGCAGAAAGACCGCATCGTTCAAACAATTTCAACCGTAGAGCTGGACCCGGAACGCAACAACAATGCCATCGTCATTGACGGCATAGCCTACACGGTTCTTTACGATGGAAACGGAGAGGAATTGGCTGTCATCGAAGGCGGATATTTGGACGTGGGCATTATTGATACCATGAAGGATCTCATGGTAAATATGATTGGCGCCGTGGTTTTCTCCGTGCTTGGGTACTTCTATACCCACCGCCGGGAAAAATTTCAGTTCCTGGAAAATTTTCTGATTTCCAAGGAACCGGCAGGTTCTCTGCCGGAGGAGGCCGAACTAAAAAGCCGTTGATTTTGTTTTCGTACCCCCTGCCGATTTATCCTGCCGGACTGGGGCGGCCGGAATAGCCGCAGCCTTTCTTTGGCAGTGTTTTGAGGTTTGTTCTTCT
>CAZWNI010000127.1:1544-4294 GCA_964635385.1 uncultured Oscillospiraceae bacterium | reverse complement strand
TCCGGATTTGGTTGACAATGGGGGAAAATTCAGGTATGATATTTTTGAATTCTTGTGTCTGTTGGGTGTTTGGAAGGGAAAAGATAACGATGGAGGAAGCGAAACAACAAAAGCTGGACCGGCTGTTTCTGGCCATGGCGGAGTACGAAAAGGGAGTGCCCCACCGCATTGCCCACCTGGCCAAAGTCCACGCCTACGCCGCCCTGATCGGACGGCAGGAGGGGCTGCCGGAACCGCTTCAATTCATTACGGAAGCCGCCGCTTTGGTTCACGACATCGGCATTCGGCCCAGCCTGGAGAAGTACCGATCTTCGGCGGGGAAGTACCAGCAGATGGAAGGCCCCGCCCCGGCCGGAGAAATGCTCGCAAAGCTGGGCTTTTCGGAGGAAGTGACCCGGCGGGTGTGCTGGCTGGTGGGCCACCACCACACCTGCCGCCCGGTAGATGGGCCGGATCATCAGATCCTGCTGGAAGCGGATTTTCTGGTCAACGCCATGGAGGAGTCCATGAGCCGGGACGCCGTCTGCGCCGGGCGGGAAAAGCTGTTCTCCACCAAAACCGGATTGGCTCTGTTAGACGCCATGTACCCGGAATCGGATTCAGAGTAAAGAAAGGAATGAGCTTTCATGAAACGACTGCTCTGCGTGCTGGTGAGCCTGGCGGTGCTGTTTTGCGCCGCACCCCTGGGGGTTTTGGCGGAAGGCGGGGTAACCCAGGAAAATCTGGACACCTCCCTGTTTACCGCCGGGGAGGAGGACGGGCTTCCGGCCCTCACCGCCTATGCCAGCCTGACCCCCTCCCAGCTTGCGGCCCAGACCGCCAGCCAAGATGATGTGGAGAACGCCCTGAATGTCACCGTAACCCTGGATACCCAGGCCCTCATCGACCAGGCCGAGGTGTCCCCCTACGAATTTTTGTATTCCGACACCTACTGCGTTCTCATGGACGCTTCCACCGGCCAGGTGCTGGCAGAGCAGAACAGCGACGTCCAGGTAGCCCCCGCTTCGGTGACGAAAATTATGACCATGCTTCTGCTCTGTGAAGCCATGGAAGCCGGGGAGATTGGGGAACAGGACGTCGTCACCGCCTCCGCCAACGCCGCCTCCATGGGCGGCAGCCAGATTTATCTGGAGGAGGGGGAGCAGATGACCGTGGAAGACTTGATGATGAGCCTGGCCCTCCCCAGCGCCAACGATGCGGCGGTGTGTCTGGGAGAATATCTCTGCGGCAGCGAGGAAGCCTTTGTGGAACGGATGAACCAGCGGGCCCAGGAGCTGGGAATGGAAAACACCCACTTTGCCAACCCCCATGGCCTGGACGAGGAGGACCACTATTCCACCGCCTATGACGTGGCCCTGATGACCCGGCAGCTTCTGCAATCGGAGCTGGGGCGCAAATACGTCTCCACCCAGCGGTATGTCCTGCGGGAAGGCACCGGCCGGGACTGGACCATGATTAACAGCAACCCCCTGTTGAGCAGCTACGACGGCTGCATTGGGGTAAAGACCGGGTTTACCAGCCAGGCCCACTACTGCCTGTCCGCCGCCGCCCAGCGGGACGGCTCCACCTTCATCGCCGTCTGCCTGGGAGCGTCCACCTCCGCCTCCCGGAATGCGGAGTGCCAGGGAATGCTGGACTACGCCTTTGCCAACTACAAAACAGTCACTCCGGATTCGGTGACAATCCCGGCGCAAACCCTGACGGTGCAGCTGGGCCTCTACCAGGAAGCCCAGACCCAGCCGGTGACCCTGAACTTTACCCCTCTGCTGGTTCCCGCCGGGACAGAGGTTGTGGTGGAGACGGATTTTTCGGTGCAGTCAACCATCACCGCTCCCCTGGAGCAGACCGCTTCGGTGGGGGAGATTACCGTGACCCTGAACGGGGAGCAGAGCTATTCCCAATCCATTACCCCCGCCCAGCCGGTGGAGCGAAGGAGCTTCTGGGCTGCTTTCGGGGAACTCTGGCAGCGGGTGTTTGGAACATAAATCGGATTTTGGATTCAGCGCCCCGGAGTTTTCGGGGCGCTGTTTCAGGTGAACGGCTCTCCCAGGCGCTTTTTGACATGGACCATCACAAAGTAGAGGGCAAGATTGTGGTGACCATGTAAAGGGGGCAGGGGAGGGCTTTTTGAAAACCCGCCGGTACTGTACCCCTAGGCGCTTTTGTGAGAAGTGTTCAAATATTTTATAAATAAATGATGGAAACAGGAGATTTTGCCGTTTCCCCTCTTGAAAAACCATCTGCGTTAGTGTACAATATAAGCGTACCGGTTTCCCCTTGGCGGGGAAACGCAAATGCGAGAAACGGAGGAATCTAGCATGGCGATTACACTCAACGATAAGCATCTGGAGGGTTTTGTAAGCTCCCACGAGCTGGAGGGAATGGTCCCTATGGTGAAGGCCGCCCATGAAATGCTGCACAGTAAGACCGGTCTGGGCAGCGACTTTCTGGGCTGGGTGGATCTTCCCACCGATTATGACAAAGAGGAATTTGCCCGAATCCAAAAGGCGGCGGAGAAAATCAAAAAGGACTCCGACGTGCTGGTGGTCATCGGCATTGGCGGTTCCTATCTGGGCGCGCGGGCTGTCATCGAGGCGCTGAAAAGCCCTCTGTACAACAACCTGCCCAAGGATACCCCGGACATTTACTTTGTGGGCTGCAACATCAACCCCACCTACCTCAACCAGATCCTCACCATCTGCGAGGGCACGGATATTTCGGAGCATATCAGCTCCACAAGCGGCAACACC
>CAZWNI010000127.1:0-1534 GCA_964635385.1 uncultured Oscillospiraceae bacterium | reverse complement strand
GGAAGACAAGTACGGCAAGGAAGGGGCCAAAGAACGGATCTACGCCACCACCGACAAGGCCAAGGGAACCTTGAAGGGCCTGGCGGACCGGGAAGGCTATGAAACCTTTGTGGTGCCCGACGACGTGGGAGGACGGTTTAGTGTACTCACCGCCGTGGGGCTGCTGCCCATTGCCTGTGCCGGCATCGACATTGATGCCCTGATGGCTGGCGCACGGCAGGCGCAAAACCAGTTGTGCAGCACCGACTTTGCCGAAAACGACTGCTACAAGTACGCCGCTTACCGGAACATCTTGCTGCAAAAGGGCAAAAAGGTGGAAATGCTTATCTCCTACGACCCCGCCTTTGCCATGATGAACGAATGGTTCAAGCAGCTTTTTGGGGAAAGCGAGGGCAAGGATCAGAAAGGCATCTACCCCTCCAGCGCCATCTTCTCCACCGACCTGCACAGCCTGGGGCAGTTTATCCAGGACGGCAGCCGGATTATGTTTGAGACGGTGGTGAATATCCAGAAGCCCCAGAAGGACTTCTTTGTGGAGGACGACCCGGAAAATCTGGACGGGCTGAACTTCCTGTCCAACCAGAACATGAGCGTGGTCAACGAGAACGCCTTCAAGGGCACCGTCATCGCACACACCGAAGGCGGCACCCCCAACCTGATTCTGGAAATGCCGGAGTTGGACGAAACCAACCTGGGTTACCTCATTTATTTCTTTGAAAAAGCCTGCGGCATTTCCGGCTATCTGCTGGGCGTGAACCCCTTCAACCAGCCCGGCGTGGAGAGCTATAAGAAGAATATGTTTGCTCTGCTGGGCAAACCGGGTTACGAAAGCGAAAAAGCCGCTCTGCTGGCTAAGTTGGGCGAGTAACCCAGCACCCTTTCCTCCGGCAAAACGGCAAGCGGCGGCCGGGGAGAGAGATCTACTCCGCTTGAGATTGGAGCGACAAAATGATTAAATTGATTGTAGGGAGCAAAGGCTCCGGCAAAACCAAGACCCTGATTTCCATGTGCAACGAAGCGGTGAAGGAAACCGACGGCTGTGTGGTGTGCATTGAAAAGGCAATGAGCCTGCAATTCTCCATCGTGCCCCAGGTGCGCCTGATTCATGCCGACGCCTACAACATCAGCGGATACGATGAATTTTACGGATTCCTCTCCGGGGTGCTGGCAGGCAACTACGACATCAAGGACATCTTCGTAGACGGTATCCTGCGCATCGGCAACCGGGATCTGGAGGGTCTGGGGGTACTGCTGGACCGAATCCAGGCTTTGGTGAAGGACGAGGTCACGGTGGTGGTCACTGTGTCCACCGATGTGGAAAACCTTCCCGCCAGCGTCAGCAAGTACCTGGACTAACCCAAAATTCAATTTCATAAAAACAGCAGTCTGTGAAGAAACCCAAGTCCAGCCGGAAGGCAGAGACTTGGGTTTTGTTTTTTGATAAACTAAGAGCGTGCATCAAGCACGCTCGCAGGCTGTCGAAAAAGTAAAGTTTAGGTCCAGCCTTTTTAAAGGCTGGTGGGGGCGCAGGGGG
>CAZWNI010000126.1:0-4315 GCA_964635385.1 uncultured Oscillospiraceae bacterium | reverse complement strand
CGTAACTCCCGATCTGGGCCATAATGGCGATTACCGCCACCTGGCGCATATAGGTGGATTTCCCTGCCATATTGGGGCCGGTGATGATCAGCATTCGGTTGTCCTTCTGGTCCAGCCACACATCGTTGGGGACGAATACCGAATCGGTGAGCATCTTTTCCACCACCGGATGCCGGCCATTCTGAATGCGGATCGTCCCCTTATCGTTAAACCGGGGGCAGACATAGTCGTTTTCCCGAGCCACCTCAGCCAGACTGCACAAAAAGTCCAGCCGGGCCAAAGCGGCGGAGGTGGTCTGAATGGCGTCCCCGCGGGTGGCGATGTACTGCCGCACCTCCGTTAAAATGGCGGCTTCCAAAGCCACAATCTTTTCGCTGGCGGTGAGTACCCGGCTTTCCAGTTCCTTCAATTCCTGGGTAATAAACCGTTCACAGCCGGTAAGGGTTTGTTTGCGGATATACTCCTGAGGCACCTGATCCAAAAAGGAATTGGTCACTTCAATATAATAACCGAACACCTTATTGGAGCGAATTTTCAGAGTCTTAATGCCGGTGCGCTCCCGTTCCGCCTGTTCCATGGTCTGGATCACATCGGCGGCGTTGTCCCGAAGGGATTTCAGTTCATCTAACTCCTGGTGGAACCCCTGGCGGATATAGTCTCCTCCCTTCAAAGTCAGGGGAGGCTCCTCCACAATGGCGCTTTCCACCAGCTTCACCACATCTTGCTAAGGGTCGATCTGCTGATGAATCCCGGAAAGTTCTTCCCCGGTAAAGGAAGCGGTCTGCTGCCTGATGTCCGGCAGCAGGGCGGCGGTCTGGGCCAGGCTGTTCAGTTCTCTGGGACTGGCGGCGCCGTACAGCACCCGGGTCAGCAGCCGCTCCAGGTCGTACACCCGGTCCAGCAAAGCCCGCAGTTCTTCCAGGGCAATCTGGTTGGCCAGCAGTTCCCCCAAAGCGTTCTGCCGCCGGGTAATGGCCGCCACTCCCATCAAGGGCTGTTCCAGGGCTTTGCGCAAAAACCGCTTGCCCATGCCGGTTTTGGTTTTGTCCAGCACCCAAAGCAGACTGCCCCGTTTCTCCCCTGCCCGCATGGTCTGGGTTATCTCCAGGTTCCGGCGGGCGGTGAGGTCGATGTTCATGTATTCCTCTTCGCCGTACAGGGTCACCCGGCCGAGCCGCTTAGCGCCGTCCTTCTGGGTATTGCTTACATATTCCACCAGTCCTGCCAGGGTCTGTTCCAGCAAAGAGCCTTCTGCAATGCCCAGCTCATAGCCGGACTCTACCCCAAATTGGCGGCACAGCAGTTTTTCCGGCTCCGGAAGCAGACAATTTTCCTGTTCCAAGGAGGAGGCCACGCAGCCCAGCCGGTCCCGGATATAGCTCATTAAGGCGGGATTCTGCTCCACGTTTTTGGAATAGAGCAGTTCCGAAGGGGTAAATTTGGCCAGCTCGCTGATGGCTTCGGCGGCGGGGTCGGCGCATTTCCGGGCGGAAGCCATCACCTCCCCGGTGGACACATCTGCAAAGCAGACTGCCAGTTCCCCCTTCCCCAGCATCAAGGCAGCCAGGTAGTTATTTTTGGATTCTTCCAGCAGGTCCTCTTCGATGACGGTGCCGGGGGTGATGAGCCGGATTACGTCCCGCTTTACCAATCCTTTGGCGGCGGCCGGGTCCTCCATCTGTTCGCAGATGGCTACCTTATAGCCCTTGTCGATCAGGCGGCGAATGTAGCTGTTGGCGCTGTGGTAAGGCACCCCGCACATAGGGGCACGCTGAGGCAGGCCGCATTCCTTGCCGGTGAGGGTCAGCTCCAATTCTTTGGACACCAGCTTTGCGTCCTCGAAAAACATCTCGTAAAAGTCCCCTAAGCGAAAAAACAGGATATGATCTTTATGCTGATCTTTGATTTTCATATATTGCTGCATCATGGGGGACAGCTTGGACATAACAGGGCTCCTCTCCGCCAAAGTATCATAATTCGATTTTTTTAGTATAGCATTTTTTGTCGGATTTGGCAAGCAAGGCGAAGTCAAAAGACGTTTTCGCATAGATTTTTTCTATTTTAATCTTTTTGAATATGTTTTTGAGAAAATGCAAAAAGGGCTTGCAATTTTCAAATCAATGTGTTATAATAACTTTCGTTGTCAGAAAGACAGCAAAGTGATGCGCCCGTAGCGCAGTTGGATAGCGCGACAGACTCCGACTCTGTAGGCCACTGGTTCGAATCCAGCCGGGCGTACCAAATATCATACCAGTTGAAGCCGCCTGAAAAGGCGGCTTCAGTTTGTCAAGAAAGTGTCGCACAAGCGGCACTTTTTTGCTGTATGAAAGGTATAGCAAAAACAGGAGAGCAAAGAAGATATTGGCAAAAATCCAAGTCAAAGACAACAAACGGAATTTATTACTCTGGGCACATCTGCCAGGAATATATGGAAAAGGCAGAGAACAGTCACGATTTGTCCAAAATATGATAAATTCTACCTATCTTTCGCCTGCGGGTATGGATTTTCACTTTATGGAACACAAAACCCCAAGTCCCTGCCTTTCGGCTTGACTTGGGGTTTTGACAATCTGACGTCTCTGGCTTTGCCGGAGATTATTTTTTCAGCCGTCATCTTCTTCCACTCGTTGGATACGGAACACATTCAAAGTGTCTACATCAGGGCAGGCGAATACGGCAGTACCGGGAGGATTGCCGGGAATTTCCCCACCGTAGCGCAGAATGTCGATATAGGGAAAAGCCACATGCATAGCCATGGGACAGAGCTGTCCACGCTGAGTATCAAAATCAAAGCTGTCCCCTACCCTGTGACCCCGGTGGCAGGGCAGGTCTCCTTTTCGGTCAACGAGGGTAATGCGGATTTTGGGACGTCTCAAAAGGAAAGCACCTCCAAAAAGCCCTCGATGGGAATGCCTTTATATTTGTCCGGCAGATGCCGGCACAATTCAATCAGCTTCTTGGTAATATCCATGGCGCACTGGGTGCTGTCCACCAGAGAAGCGCCGGAGAGGATTCGGCCCATAAACAGCGCAGAGAAAATGTCTCCGGTACCAGGAAAGCGCACCGGCAGCATTTCAAAGGGAAGAAATTCCAAAGTGTCGCTGTTTTGCTCACAGACGATCACGGTATCCTGCCCTTCCACCTTAGCGCTGGTGATCACCACGGAACCAGCGCCCTGGCGGCGAAGTTTTTCCACCAAAATCTTAGCCTGTTCCTTACTGATGCCGTTGGGCTGATACTCCACTCCAGCCAGGTATACCGCTTCGGTATAATTCGGCACCATATAATCAGATGCGCTGATGAGTTTGCGCAGATGCCCTATGGTTTTTTCGGTGACGCCGTTGTACAGTTTCCCTTCGTCCCCCATAATGGGGTCTACGAATACAACCGTTCCCTTTTCTTTACAGGATTGGCAGTAATCCGCTACCAACTGGGCCTGACGTTCCGAAACAATAAAACCGGTGGAAACAGCGTCGAAGGAAAAGCCCAATTCACCCCACACATGAATGGTGTTGGAGAGGTAGTCGGTGGTTTCTAAAATATCAAATTTTCCATAATCCAGGGTGTTGGATACCAGGGCGGTAGGGAGGTTAAACACATGGTGTCCCATCTGAGAGAGGATAGGCAGCATGGCAGCCAGCGCCACCTTGCCGTAACCAGGCAGATCATTGATGAGCAAAATTTGTTTTCCCATGACAGTTCCTTTCTTTTTCTGATTGGTGATTCACGGCGCCGTTGCAAAAGAAAAAGCACGAAATACTTTGAACGTACAAAGAATCTCGTGCTTTTCTGGCAGGGGCAAAGCGACTCGAACACTCGACACGCGGTTTTGGAGACCGCTGCTCTACCAACTGAGCTATACCCCTAAATGGTGGGCCTTCAGGGATTCGAACCCGGGACCGACCGGTTATGAGCCGGTGGCTCTGACCAGCTGAGCTAAAGGCCCAAGTTGCCCCAATGGGCTCACGATAAAAACAAAACCGAAGCACAGGGATTAGCTGTGCTTTCGATTTCATTTGAGACGGCGTCGCTCTATCTTCCCGGGCCGTCGCCAGCCAAGTATTGTCGACACTGGTGAGCTTAACTTCTGTGTTCGGGATGGGTACAGGTGGGTCCTCACCGCCATCGACACCGTCTATGGTACACCACCAGGGAGTCGAACCCTGAACCTACTGATTAAGAGTCAGTTGCTCTAACCAACTGAGCTAGTGGTGCATAAAGAAGTTCCTTACTAGGACCTTCAAAACTGAACAACGAACCTTGCGCATTGTGTTCTCGCCTGACTCTTGAGGTCAAGCCCTCGACCGATTAGTAC
>CAZWNI010000125.1:0-4344 GCA_964635385.1 uncultured Oscillospiraceae bacterium | reverse complement strand
AAATGATAGTCCTTTGAACGCATGGCCTTGCGGCGCACCGTCATTATAAAATAGTATACAATTTTTTGCAGGTGCAGTCAATGACTATTTGGATTTTTGGTATTTTTAGCGAGAAACCCCGGCTATATTTGTGCAATTTACCGAAATCTATCTGCAATTCATTAACAGGATGCAGATTCCATCCAGCGAATGCATGCAGCGCCGATCAAGCCTGCATGATTGCCCAGTTTCGCCAATTCCACTCTGGCGGGGTGCAGCGCATTTTGGGCGTACACATGGGGGTAAACCTGTTCCCGCAGCGGCAGCAGCAGCTCGTCCCCGGAGCCGGAAATACCGCCTCCAATACAGACCACTTCCGGGTCCAGCAGGTTAATCAGGCTGATGACGCCCCAGGCCAGATGACGAATGTAGTTGTTCAGCACTTCCCTGCCGGCAGGGTCTCCTTCCCGTGCCGCATCAAAGGCTAAAATGCCGTTGACCTTGTCCAAACTGGGACAGAGTTTCCACATAGCGCTTTCCGGATGGGCCTCCATGGCCCGGCGGGTCTGGCGGATCAGTGCCGTGGCAGATGCGTAGGCTTCCAAACAGCCTTTTTGACCGCAGGTGCAGGGTTCGCCATCCTGGATCAGCACCATGTGTCCGATTTCTCCGGCGGCGTAGTTCCGGCCGGTGAGCAGTTTCCCGTCCAGGATAATGCCCCCGCCCACGCCGGTTCCCAGCGTCACCGCCACCAAAGAGCGGCACCCTGCCCCGGCTCCCGCCAGGTATTCCCCGCAGACCGCGGCATTGGCGTCGTTGACCAATCCAACCGGTACGCCGAAGGCTTCCTCCAACGCTTTGGTCAGAGGCAGGGAATCCACCCCCAGGTTATGGGCGTTGTCAATGGAGCCGGTTTCGGAGTTGGCCACGCCCGGCGAACCAATCCCCATACTGTCCAGCTCTTCCGGCTTGACCCCAGCCTGCTCCAAACAGGCTTTTCCCAACTGTACAATCTGCCGCACCAAATCATTCGGATTCCCCGTCACCACGGTGGGACGGGTAACCCGATGAGAAAGGGTAAATCCATGTTCCGGCTCCACCAAAGCGGCGGCCATATGGGTACCCCCCAAATCAATACCCAGACAATATGCCATGGTTCATTCCTCCTGTTTTTCAAAACATTTCTCTGCCGCAGGGTTTACGTTCCTCATTGAGCCGGAAAGCGGCAGTCAGCCTGCCGCCTTCTCCCTATCATTCTAATGGATTCTCCATGAGAAATCAAAGGTTTTCTGCAAAAAATTTCTCCATTTCCACAATGGCAGTGTCTTCATCAGCGCCTTCGGCGGTCACCTTCACGGTGTCGCCGCATTTGACGCCCAGCCCCATCACTGCCATCAGACGGGTAACATTGGCGGATTTTTCCCCTTTGTACAGGGTGACGGCGCTTTGGTAAGCCTTAGCCGCTTTTACCAGCAGGCCGGCAGGCCGGGCGTGAATGCCCACCGGATCGGTAATGGTGTAGCTGAATTCTTTCATGAATATCGTCCCTTTCTAAAATACAGTTTTATGATTGCGTTTCCTGTATCAAAATCATGGATTCGTAAGGCCGCAGTTCCATTTCCTGGCCGGGGACGGCGTCGGGATAGTTGGAAAGCAGCACACGGCAGCCTTCCAAAGATTCCGGGCAGCGCCAACGGCAAGGCTTCCGGTAGAAATTGTGGATGGAGTAAAGCCAAACGCCGTCCAAGCTGCGCCGGTAGGCCAGCACCTGCGAATGGGCCGGGTCCACTGGCGTAAAGTCTCCCCGGGCAATGACCGGGTACTCCTTGCGCAGCCGAATCAGCGCCTTGTAGTAGGAAAAAATGGAATCCGGGTCCCCCACTTGAGACTGGGCATTGATGCGGGTGTAGTTGGGATTCACCGAAATCCAGGGCGTGCCGGAAGAGAAACCGGCGTTTTCACCGATATCCCACTGCATGGGTGTGCGGGCATTATCCCGGGAATGGGCCTTGAGGATACAGTAAGCCGCTTCTTCACTCATGCCTTTATCCCGGAGGATCTGGAAATGGTTGATGCTTTCCACATCTCGGTACTGGCTCAGGCTGGTAAACCCGGCGTTGGTCATGCCCAGTTCTTCTCCCTGGTACACATAGGGGGTGCCCCGCAGGCCATGGATCACTCCGGCCAGCATTTTGGCAGACTGTTTCCAGTATTCTCCCTCATCGCCAAACCGGCTCACCACCCGAGGCTGGTCGTGGTTGCACCAGAACACTGCGTTCCAGGCGTTGTGGTCGCTCATCTCCTGCTGCCAGGAAAAAAGAATCTCCTTGAGCTTTTTGAAATCCGCCGGCGCCAGCACCCACTTTTCGTCGCCCATAAAGTCCACCTTCAGGTGGTGGAAAGAAAACACCATGCTCAGCTCGCCGCTGTCAGCCCCGGCGTACTGGAAACAATGCTCCATGGAGGTGGAAGACATCTCGCCTACGGTAATGAATTCCGGATTTTTGCCGAACGTGTTGCTGCACATCTCCTTCAGATACTGATGGGTTTTGGGGCCGTCGGTGTAAAACCGCCGTCCGTCTCCCGAATCATCGTCCTCATAACTCCCCTTGCTGATGAGGTTGATTACATCAAACCGGAACCCCTTGACCCCTTTGTCCATCCAGAACTTCAGAATATCCTGCACTTCCCGGCGCACCCTGGGGTTTTCCCAGTTCAGATCTGCCTGGCTGACGTCAAACAGATGAAGGTAGTATGCGTCAAATTTGGGAACATACTCCCAGGCGTTTCCCCCGAATTTGCTTTCCCAGTTGGTGGGAGGCCCGCCGTCAGGCCTGCCTTTGCGAAAGATATAATAGTCCTTGTATACCGGTTCCCCTGCCATCGCCCGCCGGAACCATTCATGATTGGTGGAGGTATGGTTGAACACCATGTCCAGCATCAAGCCGATGCCCCGCCGGTCCGCCTCCCGGATCAGTTCCTCCAAGTCCTCCATGGTGCCGTACCGGGGGTCCACCCCTCGATAGTCCGCCACGTCATAGCCGTTGTCATTTTGGGGGGAGGGATAAAAGGGAGTGAGCCAGAGGTAATCCACCCCCAGGTCTTTCAGATAATCCAGCTTTTGGATCACCCCCCGCAGTTCCCCCAAGCCGTCTCCGTTGGTGTCCAAAAAGGATTTGGGATAGATTTGATAAACCACCTTATTTCGGAAATCACTCATGAAAACTCCCTCCTTACCTTATTGGTAACGAATCACCACCGTGTCCGCTTCCTTCGCTTCTGCTCCGGTTATCAATTCCAAAGCCCTGCCGTTTGGCTCGCTGACCAGAAATGCGGTGATCACGGAATGTCCCGCTTTGCGGATCTTCTCTGCATCAAAGGTAATCAGCGGGTCTCCCAGCTTCACCTTGTCCCCTTCATTGACATGGAGGGTGAAACCGTCGCCGTGCATGGATACCGTGTCGATCCCCACATGGATCAGCAGTTCCATGCCGTTGTCCAACTGCAGGCCCACAGCATGGCAGCTATCTGGAATAACGGAAGAAACGGTAGCGTCGGCGGGGGCTACCACCTGGCTGCCGGTGGGGTCAATCCCCACCCCTTCTCCCAAAACCCCTTCGGAAAAGACCTGATCCGGAATTTCCGTGTAAGGGATCACTTTGCCGGACAAAGGAGCTTTCAGTTGGCCGGGTTGATGGCCGCCGGCCGTTTCCACCGTACCGTCAGCAAGCACGGAATCCGCCGCAGCTTCACCTTCCGCTTCCGCCAGGCCCCGATCTTCTTTTTTCAGTTTTCTGCTGCCCACCAGCAGGGTCAGCAGGAAGGGAATGACAATAGCCGCTGCCATGGCCAGAATAAAGTAGAGATAAAATTGAGGTTTAATGGAGAGGATACCAGGCAGGCCGCCTACGCCAATGGAGTAAGCCTCCACACTGCAGCCCACCGAAATAATGGCCGCTACGCAGGAGCCGATCATGCCGCAGACCAGCGGAAATCCGTATTTCAGGTTGACGCCGAACAGCGCCGGTTCGGTAACGCCCAGATAACAGGACACGCAAGCCGGAATGTTCACCTGCTGGGCCCGCTTGTTTCTCCGCTGGAGTACACTCATGGCCAGAACCGCAGAACCCTGAGCAATGTTGGACAGGGCGATCATGGGCCAGAGAATGGTGCCGCCGGTGGTGTTTGCCAAAGTGGTGTCAATGGCGTTGGTCATGTGGTGCAGGCCGGTCATAACCAGCGGTGCGTACAACAGGCCGAAGATAGCGGCGAACAGCCAGCGCACATTCGAGGTTAAGCCCATCTGAACCAGGTTGGCAATGCCGTCGCCAATCCACCAGCCAATGGGCCCCACAATGGTATGGG
>CAZWNI010000124.1:0-4359 GCA_964635385.1 uncultured Oscillospiraceae bacterium | reverse complement strand
TCTTTGATTCCTGAGGGTCGATTTTAGTGTAGCACAAACCGGGCGGTTGAGCAACCGGTTGAACGGGTTTTGGAGAGGCACAGGGCGTTTTCGACCCAGGAAGGATATACGCAAAACACCCCCGGAGGAAATCTCCGGGGGCATCTGCATCAATTCCGTCTTACCCGATTCAATGGGGATTATTCGCCAAAGTAGCGCTTCAGCAGGCCGGCAAAACCACGGCCGTGACGGGCTTCGTCCTTGGCCATTTCGTGGACAGTGTCATGGATAGCGTCCAGGTTTTCCGCCTTGGCCCGCTTGGCAATTTCAAACTTGCCGGCGCAGGCGCCGTTTTCGGCGGCAACCCGCAGCTCCAGGTTTTTCTTGGTGGAATCGGTAACCACTTCGCCGATCATTTCAGCGAACTTGGCAGCGTGTTCCGCTTCCTCAAAAGCGTACTTGGTGAAAGCGGCGCTGATTTCGGGATAGCCTTCCCGGTCCGCCACACGGGCCATGGCCAGGTACATACCCACTTCCGTGCATTCACCGGTGAAGTTCTGCTGCAGGCCTTCCATGATGTCAGCGGGGCAGCCCTGAGCCACACCCACAACATGTTCGGTGACGTAGTTCAGTTCGCTTTCCTTCTGCTCCACAAACTTGGAAGCAGGAGCTTTACATTGAGGGCAGAATTCAGGGGCGGTTTCACCTTCGTATACATAACCACAAACGCTGCAAACAAACTTTTTCATTTTTCATATCCTCCGTTTCATGGTAGCTGGGTTTCTTTTTCAGCGGTGTTCCGCTGCTGTGTCTATATTATACTTGTTTAGTATAAATTAGTCAAGAGGTATTTTTCGGAAAAAAAGGCAATTTACAATCTATTCAGAATTGGTGAGCATTCTCTAACCAATTCCGGAAATTCGGTTCAGGATTCTTCCGCAGCACAGGCGGCTGCTAGGCAAAAGGAGAAAGCTGTGCTATAATAATTGTGAAAGCAACCACTACGGTTCCCCCTTGGCCGCCCAAAAGCAGAGGCGGCATGCCGGCGAAAACCAGCGGGAACCCATTATGGCACACGAAACATATCTGTCCTGAGGTTTCAATTTGGCATTCCGCCAATGCCGGGGCCCACGGACGTTACACAGCAGGATAGGTGGGAAAAGCTAAACATGGAGCGAATGGAACGGCTGCGGAAAAAGGCGCTGAGTTTGGCGGAACAGCCGGGAGTCTACCTGATGAAAAACAAGGCGGGGCAGATCATCTACATCGGCAAAGCCAAACGGCTGAAATTCCGGGTCGTGAGCTATTTCCGGCAAAACAAGGCCCACAACCAGAAAGTCTTGCAGATGGTCAGCCAGGTGGAGGATTTCGATTACATTCTCTGCGACAGCGAATTTGAAGCGTTGGTGCTGGAATGCAGCTTAATCAAGCAGCATTCTCCCAAGTACAACATTTTGCTGAAGGACGACAAGGGATACTGCTACATCTGCATTACCCAGGAGGAATACCCTCGGATCAAGTGGGTGTACCGCAAAAAGGAGGACGGCAGCCGGTACATCGGCCCCTACACCAGCGGCTATGCGGTGAAGGAATCGGTGGAGACGGTGAACAAGCTGTTCGGCCTGCCCACCTGTAACCGGAAATTCCCGGAAGACTTCGGCAAGCAGCGGCCCTGTTTGAACTTTCATATCCACACCTGCGCCGGGGTATGCACCGGAAAAATGAAGAAGGCGGACTACCTCCGCCGGGTGGAACAGGCAGTGGACTATCTTACCCAGGGCAGCCACAACTACCAAAAGCAGCTAACCCAAAAAATGGAGGAAGCGGCGGAAAAATTGGATTTTGAAACCGCCGCCAAACTGCGGGACCAGCTTCGAATGATCCAGCGGCTGGACCAGAGCCAGAAAGTGCGGCTGAACCACCACAAGGAACAGGACTTCATCGGTATCCGGGTCATTGAAACCACCGCCCAGGTGGTGGTGCTGAAGTTCCGGGGAGGCATACTCACCGACAAGGAGAGTTTCACTTTCCCCGGCAGCTACGAGGAAAAGGCGGTGCTGGAGGAGTTCCTTCCCCGATACTACCATGCAGGCAAAGAAATCCCAAAGGTCATCGGATTACCCATAGAGATTGAGGATCACCAGTTGCTGGAGGAATACTTCACCTCTCTGGCGGGGCACAAGATCACCCTCCACCAGCCCCAGCGGGGGGAGTCCCGGCAGATTTTGGAGATGGCGCAAAAGAATGCCCTGGAGGAGCTGACCCGGCTGCTAAACCGCAGCACCGGGGAGACCGTGGCATTGCAGCAATTACAGAAAGCCCTGGGGCTGAGCAAGCTGCCGGACTACATTGAAAGCTACGACATCTCCAACTTAGGGGACAGCAGCATGGTGGCGGGCATGGTGGTGTTTGAGCACGGCCGTCCCAAGCGCAGCCACTACAAAAAATTCTCCATCAAGGAACACCTGGCCCAGGACGACTACGGCTGCATGAGCGAAGTGGTGAGCCGCCGGTTTACCCACTATCTCAACCCAGAGGAAAAGGACGAAGGATTTGCCACCAAGCCGGACCTGATCCTGCTGGACGGGGGCAAAGGCCATGTAAACACCATTCGTCCCCTGCTGGCCTCCATGGGGCTGGGGGACATTCCGGTGTACGGCTTAGTGAAAAACGACAAGCACCGCACCCGTGCCATTGCTTCCGGGGACGGAGAAGTGCAGCTAAACATCACCTCCCCTGCATTCCGGCTGATCACCAGAATCCAGGACGAAGTCCACCGGTTTTCCATCACCTTCCAACGAAAAACCCACAAAAGCCGTTCCTTCCAAAGCAAGCTGACCCAGGTGGAAGGGATCGGACCGAAAAAGGCGGCGGCGGTGCTGAAAGCCTTCCCCACCAAAAAAGAATTGCAGCAAGCCAGCGTGGAACAGCTCCGCCAGGCCGCCAAGGTGGGGGAAGAAACCGCCCAAAAGCTCTACGAAACCGTACAGGAGATGTAATATGGAATTTGCCAAAAATCAAGTTTACTCCGCTGTTATCCAGGATCTGACCCAGGAAGGAATGGGAGTAGCCAAGATAAATGGCTTCACGGTATTTGTGCCCAACACCGCCATTGGGGACCGGGGAGAGATCAAGCTGGTGAAGGTATTAAAGCACTACGGCTACGGCATTCTCACCCGGCTGGACTCCCCTTCCCCGGACCGGGTGGAGCCGGACTGTCCGGTGAGCGGGAAATGCGGGGGATGTCTGTTGCGGCACATCTCCTACGAAAGCGAGCTGCGCTGGAAGCAGGGAATGGTGGCGGACTGTTTTTCCCGGATCGGGGAAATCACCCTGCCGGTGTCTCCTATTCTGGGCAGCGACCTCCAAGAGAGCTATCGAAACAAAGCCCAATACCCCATTCAAACAGGGAAAGACGGCAAACTGAAAGCGGGATTTTACGCCGGACGCAGCCACCGGCTGGTGGAACAAACCCGGTGCCGGCTCCAGCCGGCGGTATTTGGAGAGATTTTGGAGTGGGTGCTGGCCTTTGGCGACGCCCATGGCTGGACCGCCTACGATGAAGCCACCGGCAAAGGGCTTCTGCGGCACCTTTACCTGCGAATGGGGTTTGCCACCGGAGAAATTATGGTCTGCCCGGTGGTGGCGGGAGAAGGGCGTCTGCCTCAAGAGCAGGAGTTTGCCCGTTTTCTGGCAGAAGCCTTTCCCGGCATCGCCAGCATTGTGATCAACCACAATCCCAAAAACACCAACGTGATCCTGGGCCGGGAAAACCGGCTGCTCTGGGGAAAAGACACCATCGACGACATCCTCTGCGGGATTCGAGTGACCCTGTCCCCCCACTCCTTCTACCAGGTAAACCGGGACCAGGCCCAGCGGCTATACGAAACGGCGTTGGGTCTGGCCCATCTTCAAAAAACAGACGTCCTGCTGGATCTGTACTGCGGGGCGGGCGCCATTGGATTGGCGGCGGCGAGTCGGGTCAAGCAGGTGTACGGGGCGGAAATCGTACCCCAGGCCGTGGAAAACGCCAAGCGCAACGCTGCTCAGAACCAAATCCGCAATGCGGAGTTTTTCTGCGCCGACTGTTCTCAGGCGGTAGAGGAGTTTGCCCGGCGGGGTATCCGTCCGGACGTGATTGTGGTGGATCCGCCGCGGAAAGGGTGTGCGCCGGAGGTGCTGCAAGCGATTCGGCAGTTTGCTCCCCAGCGGCTGGTGATGATCTCCTGCAACCCCGCCACAGCGGCTCGGGACAGCAAGGCGCTGGTGGAAATGGGATTTCAGGCAGAAAAGATCGTGCCGGTGGATTTGTTTCCACGGACGGGGCATGTGGAGACGGTAGTACTGCTTTCCCACAAAAAACCTGACAGCACAATCAGC